>CALDGA010000179.1 GCA_937942085.1 uncultured Flavobacteriales bacterium | reverse complement strand
GTAGCTTACCTGATATAGTATTATCTAATTCGTATCCTTCCACGAGTAGTTTTAGACCTCCAATAACTGAGGCATCAACACTTTCTGTAAGTAGGATTTCTTTACCCAGTTGCTCGCCAAGCTTTGCTACTAGATTCTTTTTATCTGCATCTTTCAAAGCAACAGCACTCACTACGTGTGCTTCAACGATGCCCTTGTGGTGAAGAACATCCTTTTGGAACTTCTCACATACTGAAGCAAGGTGTGCTTCACGGCCGTTTTTAGTCAACAGCATAACGAAGCCTTCGAACAAAGACGAGAATTTACCGGCAAAGATCTCTTTCAAGATGGCCTGCTTCTTATCTGCCTTTACAATAGGGCTTTTTAGTAACTGTTCAAGCTCCTTGGATTCCGCGATGGCCTTCGTCATAGACTGGACATCCGCTTGAGCTTGGTCAAGCATATTTTGCTCAACCGCCAAATCCAATAGCGCCTTGCTGTATCGTGAAGCTACTCGAGGGTAATTCATTCTGAGTATTAGTTGAATTTAACGTCGTCGATGATTTTGCCTATCATTTCAGCTTGCTTGTTCGCATCGCTCAATTCCTGACCTAAAACTTTCTCAGCTACCTCAATGCTCAAAGACGCTGCTTGTTTCTTAAGCTCTGCTACAGCAGCGGTTTTTTCAGCTTCAATGCTGGCTTTTGCAGCAGCAACTGTTTTATCAGCTTCTGCGCTTGCTGCTTCTTTAGCCTCAGCAACAATCTTGTTTTTCATATCACGAGCCTCTTTCAAAATACGCTCACGCTCTTCGCGTGCTTCTTTCAAGATTGCTTCGTTGTCTGATTGAAGCGCTTTCATCTCTTCGCGCGCTTTCTCAGCAGCTTTCAATGCTCCTTCAATAGACTCTTCACGCGCATTAACCGCATCAAGAATTGGCTTCCAAGCGTATTTCTTCAACAAGAAGATTAGGGCAACAAAAACCAACAACTGCCAAATGAAAAGGCCGAATGAAAAATCGTGAATTAACTTATCCATGTCTTAATAATGTGTAATCAAACTATACTATGGAGAGTGTAAAGTAGAGTGCAACCAACCGTTACACTCTACCTCAATCTTCAATTACTTCGCGAAAAGTGCGGCAAAGCCGATACCTTCGATAAGTGCAGCTGCAATAAGCATTGCAGTTTGAATTTTAGCAGTAGCTTCTGGCTGACGAGCAATGGCTTCCATTGCTGAACCACCGATTCTACCGATACCTAAACCAGCGCCAATTACGATCAAACCAGCACCTACAATTTCAGGGATTTCCATAGTATATATAATTTAATTAATACTCAATATTTAGTGATGATCATGCTCTTCTACCGCCGAACCAAAGTAAAGCGCTGTTAGCATGGTGAAAATGTACGCTTGCAAAGCTGCTACCAACAACTCAAGCAATGACAATACAAGTGTGAGCCCGAAGAACGCTGGAGAAATCAACCAGCTTCCAAAGACAAAAATCAAACCGATAATACTCATCAACACCACGTGGCCCGCCAACATGTTGGCGTACAAACGGATCATCAACGAAAACGGTTTTACAAACAGTCCAATCAATTCAATGATTGCCATAACCGGCTTCAGGATTACAGGCACGCCTGGCATCCAGAAGATGTGCATCCAATAGTGCTTATTGCCAGAAACCTGGGTAATAAGGAATGTGATTAAAGCAAGTGAGAAGGTAATAGTGATATTACCCGTAACATTAATTCCAAGAGGCGTCATCCCCGCTAGGTTCATGAACCAGATGAAAAAGAATACCGTAAGCAAATAGCTCATGTATTTCTTGTAGTGCTTTTCCCCAATGTTCGGAATAGCAATCTCATCACGAACATAGATGATGAGCGGCTCCAGGAAACGACCTGCTTTTTTAGGCGTTTGGCCCGTCTGATATGCTTTTGCCGCACCTTTGAAAAGGAAGAACATGAAAGTGGCCATAACCAAAATCATGAAGACGTTCTTCGTAATTGAAAAGTCAAGCGGCATCGCGTTGGTTGGATGGTGATGTTCATCCATGGTTAAGTGACCAGAAGCATCTGTTTTATAGACCTTACTGTGATGTAACACATAGTGATTTCCATCTACCTCAGCTACAGACTCACCGTGGTGAAATTTAGAAGAAGAAAATACTTTCAGACCCTCGTCAAAGAGGATAACTGGTAGCGGAAAACTAACACCTTCGGTAATAGTGAAGTCATATGAATCAGAGAGGTGGTGCTCAATAGTTTCTTTGATTTGCGCCTTAACATCATGGCCTTCTTCGGTGGCATGGCCGTGTGTTTCGTGGGCTTCTACAGCGTGTGGATCCTCGTGATGATCCTGGTCTTGGGCATTTGTAGGAACAGACAAAAACATTGCGCCTACAAGGGCTAAGGATACGGAGAGCTTCGAGAACATATTGTAATGCATTTCCTGTTTCAGAAATTAGGCGTCTTAAAAACGATGCAAAATTAACACTTAATCTCTACGCGGAGAAGCTTTGTCAACTTTTTATTGTCTATAACTCGCTGTAGCCAGAAGAGGGGCTTCTGTTCAACTCTTTTGCTTGGAAATCAGCGCCCTAAATTGAACAACAAAGTCTATTCTTTATTCAATATTCTCACGAGCGCCACGGTTTCTGTCGCTGTAGTTACAGAATAGGGAATAAAGAACATCCCAAACTCAATTATTGACATGGTGCCATCAGCGTTGTACGTGGGTTGTAGGAGAAGAAAAAACACAAGAAACTTAATGGCGCTTAACCCCATAAAGATGAAGCCTAATTTATCCGGATGCTTCATTCTCAATTTGTAAATGGTAAAGTATCCCGCCGCGGCCAACAATACATTCACGCCATAAGAGAAAAACAACACGGCAGAAAAGCCTGAAGACAGCGTCCAACCATGTATACAAAAAAGCGCGACGGATAAAGAGATTAGTATGCTGTAAAAGTGCTTTTCTAACATCCTTATTTCTCGCCTTTTGGAAGCGCCGCAACAAGCTGATACAAGGAAATTCCCACCGCGGACAACACACAGAGCGCCGTGTATAGGTTTTTTTCAGATGTATATCTCTCGTCAAGATATTTGCCCAATTCTGAACCCAAGTAAATAAGCACAGCCATTTGGACCCCGACAGAACTAAAGCGGAGAAATTTGTTTTGAGCCATGAAGTTAGCGTGTGATTAAGCCGTCTGCGTTGCCGCTTCCTCTTCTTTAACCATTTTGCGCATCACAGTATTCATAGAAATCGAGCCGTTCAGCTCTGAGCCTGGCTCAACCGAAAGTTTTTCTGTAAACACTTGACCGTTCAATTTGCCTGTTTGCACAACCGAAAGCATTTGAGCAACCTTCAAGGTTCCATCTACCCTTCCTGCAATCGAAGCGTTTTTGCACTCAGCCTCTCCTTCTACAACTCCTTGCTCCCCAACAACAAGCTTTCCGGCAACCTTTATGTTCCCTTTCACTCTTCCGTCGACACGAACATCGCCGTCTGATAGCAAATCCCCTTCAATGCTGGTGCCCACAAGAATCCTATTCGATCCTTGAGGATTTTCTTGGTGTTTTTTAGTCGTTGCAATCATAGTTTCTTAATGTGTTGTATATATTCCTTTAGAACCTTGTCGCGGTACACCTTCCCGAAATTCGGGTTGTTAATATAAAACGCTTCACTCATCGCCTTAGGATAATATTGTTCTAAAGGGCCGCCTAAAGTAATAAAAGTATTCAAATAAACCTCAGCTTTCTCCTTGGTTCTCAAGCCACTAACAATAACTAACTGGGTGGCTTGGTCGTAGAAGATGTTTTGAATCCGCAGGTTGTCAAACTTAAAGTGCTCCTTGTTGAAGTCCGCCAAAGCATTTCGAAGGTCGTTGATGTTCGCGTTTTCAGCCGGAATGGCAAGGACAAATTTGTGTGGCGCATTGGGTTGTTCTGGGAAATCTATCTTCTGAACCTTTTGATCTCCAGAGCCCTCGAAATCTTCTTTACCTCCGTCGTTCTCGTCCATCAATAACGCCAAGATTTGTGCAGCTACGGTAGCTTCCTCTGTATCCGCATAGTCCTTCACGACGCCTTTCAGCGCAGTAATGACACCATCTTCTTTTTCGTCCGCGCCATAGATGAAAGCTTGCAACATCTGGGCTTTCGCGCGCAGCGATGTTTTGGGATACTGATCAATGAATGAGTCCAATTTCTTTTGGGCTGTTTTCAAATTCCCCGACTCAAAGGCTGAAAAAGCTACATCATACGCCTCCTGCTCTTCGCGAGGCACTTCAGGCCCTTTCATTTCGCCACGAAGCAAGGCCGCATATGGGCTGTTCGGGTACTCTGCAAGCAGATTTTCCTTGGTTTTTTCTTGGTATTCAGTGTCCAATTGTTCCCCACGCAACAAATACAACCCGTAAAGCACCTTAGGAGTTAATTGGGCATAACTCTCAAACTCCTTTAAATAGTCCAACCAAGCCAAATCTGCCGCAACTAAATCGCGCAAACCATCTTTGTAAATGAACCCAAGCTCCGCCTTCGCCGCGGCTTCTCGAACCAAGCTTTGGTTATAGTCTTCCTGAGAACGAAGCGCGCGAGATAAATAATATTCAACACTATTGTCGTTCGAAGGCAACGCCACCTCCGTGCTGTCCGCCCCATCATCCGCGTTGGTAAGATCTACTCCCCCGCCAAAACCTTGAGTTGGCTTGTCTTTGGTGCGCCAATGGTCTTCCAATGGGCGCTCGCCCCAAGTACGTTTAAACGACGCGAGCCCGCTCGTGCGCACCTGGGCGTTGAAGAAATACCACTCGCCGCCGCCAATGGCCTGAGGCCCCGCATTTGCCAGCAACGCATTCTGCTCGGCGCGCATTTCCGCCAACTCTGCCCGACGTCGTGCTTCTTCCTCTCGCTTTTGTTTCTGCTCAATGAATCGGCCAAACTTCTCGCGCAACGCTGTTTCGCTCATTCCATGCATCGCCTGTAAACTATCCTCAAGGGTGATGGTATTGATCGCCAAGACCAATTCATCCAAGACGCTCTTCCTGTATTGCAGCGTATCCAGCCCGCCATATCCAGCAGGCAACACCGCCAACGCGCTATCGTAATACGCCTGCGCCGGCACAAAATCACGGAAATCAAAAGCCACTCCAGCAAGCGCCAAATAGCTCTTTCCCTTCTGTTTTAGGTTGTCTACCGAGCTCTGAATGCTCTGTACCAGCAGCTTCTCGGCCTCCGGGAAGTGCTCCAAATCCAATCTCTTCAGCGCCCAGACGTAGTAAATCTGATCGCGATAGGTGATGTTCTTGTCGTCGCGAAGCATTTTCCCCAAATCCTTCTCAATGACCGCAATGTCCTCCATATACACGTCGAAATTCTCCGCGCGTTTGATCTGTGCCGAGAACGTAATATCATAATCGTCAGGATGCAATTTCAACACCTGCTCATAGGCAAGCGCGCTCTCATATCCCTTTTTCAGCAGGGCATAGAGCTGTGCATTTAAATAGGTAAGTCGAACTTTCTGCGCCTTATTTGGGGCCAATTCCGCCGCACTCTCCACCCATTGCTGCGCCTGCTCCCAAGATTTCTTTTGGATGTGCAGCGCCGCCATGGTTTTCTGCGCCTCAAAGAGCATTGCCTTGGGCAACTCCTTGGTATAAATCTCGTCCAAGATCTGCTCCGCTTGGAAGGCGTTGTCCATTCGGATGTGGGTTTGCGCCGCCAATAATTGGGCCCAAAAAACCTCATCCTCCGCCTTTTCAATACCGCGAAACTGGTCCTCCATGTAAGACGTCGCCTCGATGCATTGAATCCATTCATTTTTATAGAACCTCGCCCGTGCAATGAGCAAATACGCCTTGAACACATAGTCGTTTTTCTGCTCGCCACGGAACACCATGCTGTGGTTTTTGATGACTTTTGCGCTCTTTTCTAGGGCGCGGTCCATCTTGGCAAACATTTGTGGGGCCTGCTTTTCGTCCGGCCAATAATAGATCGGCAATAGGGCCTCGAAATCATACTCCTCGGATTTTTCAAAGGCGCCCACGGCCTCCTTCAGCGCCTCTTCCCCGTTAAAGAACGCATTGTAATGCGCGGTTGTTTCGTGGTATTGGCGGTTGATCCAACGGTCTTTGGTCGTCGAACAGTTCGACAAAACCATGGCGGCAAGGAGTAGGGATATGTATTTTCGAAAACCCATCAGGTGTAATAACGCGTTAAAATTATTTTATTTCACGCCGCGGGAGAAATGCTACGCCCGATATTTGTGTCCAACATGGCAAAAAGATCTAAAAATCAGAAACGCGTTCAACGCTGGCGGAACAAATTCCGCTTCGTCATCCTGAACGACGACACGTTCGAGGAGGTGTTGACGGTGAAATTAAGCCCGCTCAACATCTTCACCGGTAGCGTCTTTGCTATTCTGTTCACTATTGCCATCACCACCCTAGTCATTGCCTACACGCCGCTGAAAGAGATGATTCCTGGATATACCTCTTCTAAACTACGCCGTGAATCCATCAACTTGGCCCTGAAAGCCGACAGCCTAGAGACCTCGGTTCGGTTGAACAAACAATATATCAACGGAATCCAACGCATTTTGAACGGCGAGGTCATTGATTCCGTCCTCATCGATCTTCAAGAAGGAGAAGATTCACTCGACGCAGTGATTTTATCTAGCCCAAGCGCGCAGGATAGCGCCTTCCGCCAATGGGTAGAGGAAGAAAATGAATTTACGCTGGATCAAAACGCGCCGGAATTGGACATCCCGCAGCTTATGGCGCCAGTTGACGGTCTAGTGACCTCAAGCTTTGAATCCAGCAAAGGCCATTATGCCGTGGACATCGCCGCGCCTAAAAACAGTCCGGTGAAATCTTGCTACGAGGGTACGGTCGTTTATGCCGATTGGTCCAGCGAAACAGGCCACGTCATTATTGTTCAACACGAGCGCAACTTGCTCAGTGCCTACAAACACAATAGCGCTTTGCTAAAAACTGTCGGCGATTATGTGCGCAGCGGAGAGGCCATTGCCATCATAGGAAACAGTGGAGAGAACTCTACGGGCCCTCACCTTCACTTCGAGCTTTGGTACGACGGCTACGCCATCAACCCGGAAGAATACATCAAGCTTTAATCTGAATAACCAGAATCCGGCGGCAGGTTCGGGCCCTTGCTCGCGGCCACAGCCAAGGCATCGCATCGCTCGTTCTGCGGGTGGTTATTGTGTCCCTTGACCCAAATAAAGGTCGGGCGGTAGCGGTCCAGTAGCGGCAATAGTTTGCGCCACAAATCAGGGTTTTTCTTGTCTTTGAATCCTTTCTGAACCCAGTTTCGCAACCAGCCTTTGTTGATCGCGTCCACCACATATTTGCTGTCACTGACCACTTGAACTTGGTGCTCTGTGGATTTCAGCGCCTGCAAGCCCTTAATGACCGCCAACAATTCCATGCGGTTGTTGGTCGTTCGAGCAAAACCGCCGCTCAGCTCTTTCCGGTGACCCGCGCTGCTCTCCATGACCACGCCATAACCGCCTGGTCCGGGATTGCCGCTTGCCGCGCCGTCTGTATAAATGATCACCTTCATTGTTGTTCGCTCAGTTGTGCTATCCAGGATTCTATGGTCGGGCCAAAATACTCCAACTCCAGCTCGCGGACCTTCTCCTCAATGCTCTGGGCCGCCTCGCCGGGTGTGATTTCCACCTGGTATTGCGCAACGATGGCTCCTTCGTCATAGTGCTCATTGACCATGTGAATAGTAATGCCTGTGACCGATTCTCCCGCCGCGCTCACCGCCTCGTGCACGTATTTGCCGTACATCCCTTTACCGCCAAATTTAGGCAGCAATGCGGGGTGGATATTGAACATGCGCCCTTGAAAAGCACGGGTCCAATTTGCTGGAATCATTCTCAAATAGCCCGCTAATAATATAATATCCGCGCTCGATTCTAAAAGCGATAAAATTTCATCACTTTCGGTCTTTGGGTCAAAGCTTTTACAAGCAACCCCAAGTCTTTCAGCGCGTTGGATTACCCCTGCATGCGGGTTGTTCGTAACTATTATTTCTACACGGCCCCATGGGCTTTGGGCAAAATGCTCCACCAACGCCTGGGCGTTACTTCCTGATCCTGAGGCTAGTATGGCGATTTTTAGCATCTTTTTTGTACCTTATTGGGGCAAATTTACCACCTAATTCTTGGGGGTTAGGATATGGGAAGTTTTTATTTTCTTTGTCCCGATTATTTAAACCTTTTTAATCATGTCTGATATTTCAGCTAAAGTAACCGCGATCATCGTTGACAAACTAGGTGTTGACGAAAACGAAGTAAACGCAGAAGCAAGCTTCACTAACGACCTTGGTGCCGATTCTTTGGATACCGTTGAGTTGATTATGGAATTCGAAAAAGAATTCGACATCCAGATCCCAGACGATCAAGCAGAGAACATTGGAACTGTAGGTCAAGCTATTTCGTACATCGAAGGAGCTCTTGCATAAGTAAAGTCTACGTTTATGAGCCTTAAACGCGTCGTAGTTACAGGGCTAGGTGCGCTCACCCCAGTGGGCAACACAGCCGAAGAAACCTGGAATAACTTGGTAGCAGGTACCTCGGGTGCCGGCCCCATCACTCGTTTCGATTCTTCACTATTTAAAACACACTTCGCGTGTGAGGTAAAAGACTTTCAGCCCAACGACTTGCTTGACCGCAAGGAAGCACGTCGTATGGATCGATTTACACAATTCGGGGTGGTAGTGGCCAATGAGGCCATTGCCGATTCCGGGTTGGATTTTGACAAAGAAGACCTCGACCGAATCGGTGTCATTTGGGGTTCTGGAATTGGGGGTATTGATACCTTCTTTGAGCAGGTTAAAGGGTTTGTGGATAACGACCTTAACCCTCGCTTCAACCCGTTCCTCATCCCAATGATGATTTCGGACATCACTCCAGGCCGCATTTCCATGCTGCATGGTTTGCGAGGCCCTAATTACACCACGGTAAGTGCGTGTGCCTCTTCCACTAATGCCCTCATCGACTCGTTCAACCTTATTCGCCTTGGCAAAGCCGATGTGATTGTTACAGGTGGTTCGGAAGCAGCCATCAACCCTGTTGGGATGGGTGGTTTCAACGCGATGAATGCCCTTTCTACCCGCAATGACGATCATAAAACCGCTTCTCGTCCCTTCGACGCGGAACGCGATGGATTCGTGATGGGTGAAGGTGGTGCCGGTATTATTCTAGAAGAGTACGAGCACGCTAAAGCACGTGGTGCGAAAATTTATGCAGAGATGGTTGGTGGCGGCCTCAGCGCTGATGCTCACCACTTGACTGCACCACACCCAGAAGGTTTGGGTGCCCGCAACGTAATGGCAAACGCCATTGAAGATGCTGGCATGAAGCCTGAAGATGTGGATTACGTAAACGTACACGGTACATCTACCCCGCTAGGTGATATCGCTGAAACCAAAGCCATTCAACAGGTCTTTGGTGAGCACGCTTACAACTTGAACATTTCATCAACCAAGAGTATGACCGGACATCTACTAGGTGCGGCGGGTGCTGTGGAAGCGATGGCCTCTATTATGGCGATCTACACCAACACCATTCCTCCAACGATCAATCACTTCACGGACGATGAAAACCTTGATCCTAAATTGAACTTTACTTTCCACTCGGCTCAGGAGAGAGAGGTTCGTGCTGCGTTGAGCAACACCTTCGGTTTCGGAGGTCACAACGCATCCGTCCTCTTCAAGAAAGCCGAGTAAATGAGTTCCATACAGGAGTTGTTCCCATATTTCTTCCCTAGTCCGTTTAAACGTGACATCAAGGCAGTCATAGGCTTCTGGCCTAAGGACTTGTCCTTGTATAAATTGGCCCTACGCCATGCCAGCGCATATCCCTTCCGCAAAAAGCGCGGGGAGCGAAACAATGAGCGCTTGGAATATTTGGGTGATGCCGTTATTGATTTGGTGGTGGCAGAGGCGCTGTTCTACAGGTTCCCAAAGGAAGATGAAGGGTATTTGACCAAGATGAGAAGCAAATTGGTCTCAAGAAATAACCTGAACAGAGTTGCGGATCAATTAGGATTGCCTAACCTTTTGGTGGCGAATCTGAAGGGCAACCACAGCGAAAGTGTTTACGGCGATGCGCTGGAAGCCCTAGTGGGCGCTTGTTATATTGACCTAGGTCTCCAAAAAACACAATACTTCGTAATGAAGGCAATTGTCGAGCCCTTTGTTTCCAACGCGAAATTGATGGACACCACCCACAACTATAAAAGTGAGGTAATTGAGCACTTTCAAGGGTTCAAAAAAAGCTTCAGGTTTGAAGAATTGGAGCGCAATGGAGAGCAGCACAACACTACCTTTACTATGGGCCTTTACGTAGGCGATGATTTGGTCGCTACCGGTGAAGGAAGCTCAAAAAAGAAGGGGGAAGAGGCCGCCTCAAAGGCATATTACCAAAAGAACAAGGACCAATTCAATGGCTAAAGTTCAACACATAGACGCGCTCAAGCGCATGAAAATGAACTTCTCAACCGTGGGTATACGCTCGCCGTTGAAGGACTATGAGTTGGCCTATTGGATGAATGTTCAATTCGGGATGCAGTTGGTTTGCCGCCCGGATGTGGTCGACGAATGGGATCAAGGGACCGTATGGGAATACAACGTGTTTGACGGCAAAGACCCGAATGGAGAGCCCTTGTGTATGATCATGAATCTTAGCATAGGGGCACAGGAGCAAGAGACCCCGGAATGGAGTTTGTTTGAAAGTGCACCGGAAAAACATCTTTTACCCACAGTTAAACACTGGGATTACCTTTTAATCGTAGAAAATTCGGACTTTGCGTTCGATTTGGAAAGCATGCTAAAGAAGAACGAAAAAATCACAACTGCGCAATATTTCGAAGCGCACACACAACTGACAACACGAGAAACTCACTTATTGTATGAAATCCGAAACGCCTAACAACACTAAAATCGTAGCCACCCTAGGTCCAGCATCATGGCACAAAGAAGTCATGGTAGAAATGATCCGTGCGGGCGTGAACGTATTCCGAGTTAATTTCTCTCACGGCGACCACGACACACACCGTAGAACCATTAAGTTGATCAAAGAGATCAACGAAGAATACAATTGTAAAACTGCCGTTCTAGCGGATTTGCAAGGGCCAAAGCTTCGCATTGGCGATGTTGAAGAGGGAGCAGTGATTAACGAAGGTGATACCTTAACCTTCACTACAAAAAAGGTTGCGGGTACGGCTGAGCGTGTATACATGAACTACAAGCAGTTCCCTTCTGATGTAAACGCCGGTGAGCGCATCTTGCTCGACGACGGAAAACTCATCTGCGAAGTATTAGAAACGAATAAAAAAGACACTGTCATCACCAAAGTCGTGCAGGGTGGTCCGCTAAAAAGCAAAAAGGGGGTAAACCTTCCGAATACCAAGGTCAGTCTTCCTTGTTTGACCAAAAAAGACCTCGAAGACGTAGTGGTTGCCATGGAAGAAGGAGTAGAGTGGATCGGGCTTAGCTTCGTACGAGATGCCAACGATGTAGCAGAATTGCGCAAAATCATCGATGATTTTGGATCGTTTGCAAAAATCGTTTCAAAGATTGAAAAACCAGAAGCTGTTGTTGATATCGACAACATTGTTCACGCTACCGATGCCATCATGGTGGCTCGCGGTGATCTTGGGGTAGAGATTCCTTATTCTTCCGTGCCTATGGTTCAGAAGATGATTGTCGAAAAATGTCACATCAAGGCGAAGCCTGTAATCATTGCAACGCAAATGATGGAGACCATGATTGATAGCCAAAGCCCAACAAGAGCAGAGGTTAATGATGTGGCTAATTCTGTTTGCGACGGGGCTGATGCGGTGATGCTTTCTGGCGAAACCTCAGTAGGCAAGTACCCGGTAAAGGTCGTTGAAACCATGGCGAGCATTGTAGCACATGTGGAATCCACATTCGATGTTAAGCCGAATATGGAAAACCCGCCAAGCCTGAAGAACGAAAGGTTCATCACAAAGGTCGTGTGTTACAACGCGGCAAAGATTGCAGACCAAGTAGGTGCCTCGGCCATCTTAACCATGACTTTTAGCGGATATACTGCGTTGAAAATTGCGGGACACCGCCCCAAAACCAAGATCATCGTGTTTACGGCCAACCGTCAAATCATGAACCAAATGTCCTTGGTGTGGGGGGTTGAAGCCTTCTACTATGATAATATGGAAAGCACCGATCAAAGCTTCAAAGACATCCAGAACATCCTCAAAGACAGTGGATATGTTGAATCTGGTGATTTGGTCGTAAAAATTGCATCGATGCCCATCGAAGAGAAAGGTTTCACCAATATGCTCAAGCTTTCGACCGTTGATTAAGCATTAATCTAAACAAAACTTGATGAGCCTCGGTCCTACGGATTGGGGCTTTTTTTATCTTAATAGGATGCAAGAGCTTCCAAAAAATTGGTCAGAACACAACAATGCCTTAGTGCGCGAATTTCAATTCGATGCTTATTTAGATGGGCTTGAATTTGTGCAGCGGGTGGCGGAGTTGGCAGAATTGGTCCAACATCATCCTCATATCACCATAGATTACACCACCGTGTGCATATCGCTACAAACGCATGATGCGGGCAATGTTGTTACAGCAAAGGACCTAGAAATGGCGGGGGCCATAAACAAACTATAGGCCGGTCTTGAACTGTTCTAAGAAGCGCTTGTCGTTCTCGGTGAACAGACGGATATCAGGAATTTGATAGCGGTTCATAGCAATACGCTCAATACCCATTCCAAAGGCATATCCTGTATACACTTCAGGGTCTATGCCGCTTACCTTCAACACATTAGGATCTACCATTCCGCAGCCCATCACCTCTAACCAACCTGTGCCCTTGGTGATTTTGTAGTCGATTTCGTTTTCAAGACCCCAATACACATCTACCTCAGCACTTGGCTCGGTAAACGGGAAGTACGACGGACGCATTCTGATCTTCGCCTTGCCGAAGAACTCTTGAGCGAAATACTCCAAGACCTGCTTCAAATCTGCAAAGCTTACGCCTTTGTCGATGTACAGCCCTTCAATTTGGTGGAAAATACAGTGGCTGCGTGCGCTTATGGCTTCGTTGCGGAACACGCGTCCCGGCGAGATGGTGCGAATAGGAGGCTGTGCGCTTTCCATGGCACGTACTTGGACGCTGGAGGTGTGTGTTCTCAAGGCCCAGTCCGGGTTGCGTTGCACAAAAAATGTGTCTTGCATGTCGCGTGCAGGGTGCTCTTCAGGGAAGTTTAGTGCCGAGAAGTTGTGCCAGTCGTCTTCAATTTCAGGGCCTGTACTGATGTTGAACCCTATGCGCTTGAAGATATCTACGATTTCATCGCGGATGGCGTTAATGGGGTGAATTGCGCCCAATTCATAGGGCGTCCCAGGACGCGTCAAATCTCCGTTTACCCCCACCGCTTGACTATTATCCAAAGATTCTAAAGCCTCCTTGTGTTTGTCCTCTGCCAGTGTTTTAAGGGTGTTCAGCGCAGCGCCAAATGCCTTCTTCTCTTCTGCCGGTACATCGCGAAAGGCTTTAAAAAGCTCGGTGATTGCGCCCTTTTTGCTGAGGTATTGCAAACGGAACGTTTCTGCTTCTTCCTTGGTTGTTAAGGCAGTAGCTTCTACTTGGCTTTTTAAATTTTCGACTCTATCCAGCATAATTGTCTACTTAAATACGTTTGGATTGTTGTAGATTTGGCGAAATTACTGAATTCCACGCATGAAACGGTTTATTCTTTTACTCTTGGTTGGATTGTTTTTTGGCTCTTGTGAAGAAGAGGCCACAGAATACTTTGTGAAGGTCAAGGTAACGAACGAAGACGGTGTGCCTATTCAGAACGCCGCTGTAAAGATGTTTGCGCCAGTAGCCGGCTCTACGGAGTGGTATAATTTCACTGGGCCAAGTGGTGAAGTCGTCTTTAAATCGGGTTTTGAGGCCTACTACGACCTCAAAGCTTGGAAGATGATTTACGAAGGATGTAATTATGTTCGTTTGGTTAAAGGTGAGACCATTGACGTAAATGTTGTACTTTACCCCATCGGAGACCCTAATGGTTGCGTAGAATAATGAAAAAATTACTCGTACTTCCTTTGTTGGCGTTCTTGCTTTTGAGCAGCTGCCAGATCGAAAACCCTACTTATCCTTTCCGCGTGAAAGTGACAAACGCTTCTGGCGTGCCTATCCAAAACGTGATTGTCGAGGCTAGTGTAGATGTTCCTGGATACCGTGAAGAAGCCTATTTCATCGATACCACAGGTTTTGATGGTGTGGTAGAGTTCGAATATGAGTACGAAGCGGTCTTTAAAATTCTAGCCACTCGCGGAGGAAACCCGTTCACACACATTGGCTGTGGGTTCATCAAGCTTGAACCAAATACTACGGTTCAGTCGAAGATCATTTTGCTTCCTTACGACCCTAGCGACCCTGGTTGCTAACCTCTAGAGGTACCCGTTCGTTTTAAAATAGTTCACCACCGCTTCTTTCATAAGAACGGCCTGTTCGCCCGCTTTCAAGTTTGGCAAAGGCTTCAAGGATTTGAAATGAGGCCAACCGTCATCGTCCCTCTTCTCAAACTCATAGTATCCGTAGGGCTCTAACACCGTACAAACTGCGATGTGTAAGACGTTGAGTTTTTCATCCTTTTTGAGGCGCAAATACCCCATTTGCAACTCCTGTGCCCCAATAAGCAATAACACTCCGTCCAAATCTATATCACCGTCTCCTGGAAACTGTTGGGAAAGTTTTGCGAGCAGTTGCTCCCAATCGTGTTTTAATTCTTCGCTTCTCATTATTTTGGCGCTATGGTAAAAGGTCTAGACCTCGTTTTAACTGTTTTTGGTGCTTTTCTGCTGGTCAAAGGTATTTGGAAAGGCTTTGTAAAAGAAATCTCCGGCATTTTAGCTGTGGTAGGAGGTGTTTTCGCCTCTTTTCTGTTCCACGGTGCGGCTGAAGATTTTTTAGGCGCTTATATCAGCCCAAAATACTTGGGCTTTGTATCCTACGCTATCTTATTCATCGCGGTATACCTTGGAATCATGCTCTTAGGCAGCTTCATTGACCGTGTAGTAAAAAGCGTTTTACTGGGCGGCTTCAACCGGATCTTAGGCGGTTTTTTTGGCCTACTCAAAGCCCTGTTATGGGCTTCTCTGGGTGTATACGCCTACAGCACGCTCCAAGAAGGAGTGGGGTTTGAACATCCTGCCCCGGTAGCGGACTCCATATTCTACCCCTTCCTCTTAGACTTTGTTGCCATGCTTGAGCACGGTCTTTAGCTCAATGCCGCTACCCCTGGAAGTGTTTTACCTTCCAAGAACTCGAGCATTGCTCCACCGCCTGTACTGATGTAGCTTACTTTATCTGCGTAGCCAAACTGGTTCACCGCAGCTACGCTATCTCCTCCACCAATCAAAGAGAACGCTCCATTCGCAGTAGCCTGAGCAACCGACTCCGCAACGGCCTTGGTTCCACCTGCGTAGTTTTCAAACTCAAAAACACCCATAGGTCCGTTCCAAATGATGGTTTTTGCTGCAGCAAGAGACTCTTGTACTCGGGCAATACTTTCTGGTCCATTGTCCAGTCCCATATATCCTTCTGGAATCTCGCCAATAGCACACACACGCTCGGCAGGTTGATCCGCAAAATCTTTTGTAATAAGTGTATCCACAGGAATGAGCAGGTTACAGCCTAGAGCCTCCGCTTTTTCAATGAGTGATTTGGCCAATTCTAGCTTATCGTCCTCCACCAACGAGGTACCGACAGATCCACCCATAGCTTTTACGAAAGTGAATCCCATACCTCCGCCAATAACAACGGTACCTACTTTCTCAAGCATGTTGACAATAACTCCAATCTTAGAGCTCACCTTCGCGCCACCGATGATGGCCACGGTCGTGTTCTTGTCACTGCCAAGTGCTTTAGAGATGCTTTCTACTTCCGCGCTCATCAGCTCGCCAAACCCCTTGTTTTCGTCCGCAAAAAACTGAGCAATAACTGCTGTTGATGCGTGGGCACGGTGCGCTGTTCCAAAGGCGTCGTTCAAGTAGATATCTCCTAGCTCGGCCAATTCCTTCGCAAACGCCTCATCACCGGCTTCTTCTTCGTTGTGAAATCTCAAATTTTCCAACAACACGATTTCTCCTGCACCCGCTTGGGCCACTACAGCTTTCGCCACATCGCCCACACATTCGTTTGAAAAATGTACTTGAGCACCGCTCAACGCCTCCGCTTCGCTTACCAAATGTGACAAAGACATGTGGTCTTGGCGCTCGCCTTTTGGTCGTCCTAGATGGCTCATCAAAACAGCCGTTCCTCCTGCCTGAAGCACTTTAGTAATGGTTGGCATCGCCGCTGTAATGCGCGTATTATCGGTTACCTTGAGGTCTTTATCCTGCGGCACATTAAAGTCCACGCGAATAAGCACTTTCTTTCCTGCAAAGTCGAAGCTTTTCATATATTTTAGTGTGTTGTATTGAGGGGCCAATTTACCACTCATATTTCACTCAAAGCGCATGTCACAATTATATAATAACCAACCTCTTCTGGACCAATTGGCCACGGCGCTCGACAGAGAAAAGCTGCACCACGCCAATCTCATTTCTTCCGGCCCAGGAGAAGAGGGGTTGGTGGTTGGGCTTGCCCTTGCCGCCCGTATTTTATGTGATATACAAAACCACTGTGGTACATGTAAATCTTGTAAGCAAGTGGGCGCACTACAGCATCCAGACTTACATTTTTCCTTCCCCTTTGTGAGCGGAGGAACTTCGGGAACGGCAGATGATTTCTTGACCGATTTCCGCGGGGCACTGGGAGAGAATAAATACCTTGATCCAGACAGTTGGCAACAGAAAATCACTTCAAAAAACCAACAGCTTCAGATTCCTGTCAAAGAGATTCAAAACATCCATAAAAAACTCAGCCTTACGGCCGCATCGGGTAAAAACAGGGTGTTATTACTGTGGATGCCGGAGCAAATCAAAACGCAGGCCTCAAACAAGCTTTTGAAACTCATCGAGGAGCCACTTCCTAAGACCTACATCATCCTGGTTACTCATCGCAAGGCACGATTGCTGCCGACCATAGTGAGTCGATGTGCTCCGTGGCATTGCAAGCCACTTGAAGAAGGCCACTTCCTTAATCATTTTAACGATCAACCTGAGGCCACGGCCAAACTTCTAGCCATGGTTTTTGCACCAAATTTGGGCGCTGCCATATCGGCTAGCGGGGATGCGGAATCTACACAGATAGATGTGTTTGCCCATTGGATGAGAACCTGCTATAAGGGTGCGCCTACGGAAATTAGCGAAGTTGTTTCCAACCTCTCTGGGTTGACTAAAGAAGCACTTAAAATGCTGATTTTCAGGTCACAACACTTTTTGGAGCGCGGGTTTTATCACAACGTTCAAAACACCCCGGTGCAGGCTACTGATCTGGGCGCCATCAATGTGCAAAAACTAAGCAGCGCTGTCCGACCCTCTGGCGCCATGGCTATTTCTAGAGTGTTGAACGCGTGTTTATACGATTTGGAAAGAAATATTCATGTCAAGACCGCGCTGACCTTTGCCAGCTTCGAGCTTCACAAAGCTTTCCGAGGGAATTAGGCTTTTTTCAAGACGTAAATCAAGGAACTTGTATTGTTGTTTCCTGCCTTGAGATTACTCATCCAGCCTTGAATCGCTCCCTTGATCCAGTGTCCTATACTCTTGCTGCTGCGTCCAGAGGCGTATTGTTCACTAAGCAAGGAGATGTAGTATGAATCTAACTTCATTGGGTGTACTGCCTTTAGTGTAAAGCCCTTTCTACCGGCGAGCGCTTCGATACTAGATTTTGAGAAATGATGGGCGTGAATAGGGATGTCCCAAGCCGCCCAAAACTCTTTATAGTGTTTAGCATCTGGACTGTTTGGGTTTGGAACAGCAATGAACAATGCCCCATCATTTTGAAGGCGTTTGTGGAAGGCGGCCATCATTTGGTCTAAATCATACACGTGTTCTAAGACGTGCCAAAGCGTTATGGCATCATAGGTGTTTATACACCCATCGATTGAAGAATATACACTGCCAAAAGCTCCTGCCATTGCTCGGGCTCCTTCGTTGATTTCTACACCCTCAGAAGAATACCCTTTGCGAAGCATGTATTCTAAAAACGTACCTGTACCACATCCGTAGTCCAAATGCTGGGTTCCTTGGGTGTAGGAACTTACCAGCTTGTGTTTACGAGACATGTTTATATCGCGCAATTGTTGGTATACTTTTCCGAAAAAAGACGATCCGTCATTGGTGTGGCTGATGTAGTCTGGGCTATCGTAGTAAGGGCCTATTTTGTCCTCTGCGGGAAGTGGGCTGGTGAACCGGTGGCCACATTGTTCACATAATTGGACCTTGAAAACCTCTTTGCTTACTGAAAAGTCCATGACCTCTCGCTCCGTGTTAAACGAAGTTGAAAGGCATGTAGGACACTCTTTTCTCTCTAACATAATCTGTGTTTCACGTGAAACCTATCGGCCCATGTAGACCAGCAAAACATGAATATCGCTCTGGCTAATACCGCTGATTCGACCGGCTTGAGCAATGGTCGCAGGACGTATGGCTTCAAGCTTGGAACGCCCCTCATAGCTAAGCCCCTTCACTTTTTGATAATCAAAACTCTCGGGAATCTTCTTGTCGTTCAAGCGGCGCATCTTGTCCACGCTCTCTCTCTCACGCTCAATGTAGCCGCCGTATTTAATCTCTATCTCTAGTTGTTCAACCACCTCTTCTGTCCACCACGGCGCATCATTAAAGACCTCGCTAAAATCAGCAAGTCCCACTTTAGGCCGAGCCACCAGTTTGCTGACCTTGGTTTTCTCCTTTGCCGGTGTATCTCCTTTGCTTTCTAGAATAGCGTTAATGGTATCTAGGTTGAGGTTATTGTCCAGTTCCTCTCGGCCTTGATCAATGAGCGCTATTTTCTGATTGAGCGTCTCGAGACGCTCATTCGTGATAGTCCCTAATCTATGAGCCAGCCTCGTCAATCGTAAATCCGCGTTGTCTTGACGAAGCAAAAGTCTGAATTCCGCTCTAGAGGTGAACATTCTGTAGGGCTCTTCCGTGCCTTTTGTAATAAGATCATCGATAAGAACACCTATATAAGCTTCGTCACGAGAGAGGATGAATGGCTCTTTGTTTTGTGTCTTGAGAACCGCGTTCACACCGGCCATCAACCCTTGGCAAGCGGCTTCTTCATAACCCGTAGTACCGTTGATTTGACCCGCAAAGAATAACCCGCTTACGAGCTTTGTTTCAAGAGTGTGCTTGAGCTGTGTAGGAGGGAAATAATCGTATTCAATAGCATAGCCTGGGCGGAAAAACTTCGCATTTTCAAAGCCCTTTACCTTATGCAGCGCTTCATATTGAATCTCTACAGGAAGGCTTGAAGAAAATCCGTTGACATACACCTCTACAGTGTTCCACCCTTCCGGTTCTACAAAGATTTGGTGTGAGGTTTTATCGGCGAATCGGTCAATTTTATCTTCGATGCTTGGACAATATCTTGGTCCGGTTCCACGAATAGCGCCATTAAACAATGGCGATCGATCAAAACCTTTTTTGAGAACATCGTGTACTTCTTGGCTCGTATGAGTAATCCAACAACTGCGCTGCTCTTTTAATTTATAATCGCCTAAATAACTAAACTGGCCTGGGTTTTCGTCGCCAGGCTGCTCCTCCATCACAGAATAATCAATGGTTCTGCCATCTATACGCGGTGGCGTACCTGTCTTCATACGACCTGCTTCAAAACCTAGCTTTACAAGCTCTTCTGTAATACCTGTGCTGGCACGCTCGCCTGCTCGTCCTCCCCCGAAATTTTGATCTCCCACGTGAATGAGACCGTTCATAAAGGTTCCTGCGGTCAGGATAACATTCTGCGCCTCAAATTCAAGTCCTAAGCCTGTTCTAACGCCGTGTACGGTATTATCACTTACCAAAAGGCCCGTAACCATATCTTGGAACATACTAAGGCCCTCTGTTCCTTCTAATAAGTCTCTCCAGTACTGAGCAAACAACATACGATCGCTTTGAACCCTTGGACTCCACATGGCGGGTCCTTTTGACCTGTTGAGCATTCTAAACTGTATCATGCTCTTATCGGTAATCAGTGCAGATCCACCGCCTAATGCATCTAATTCACGAACTATTTGACCCTTGGCGACGCCGCCCATAGCTGGATTACAGCTCATTTGCCCGATGGTCTGCATGTTCATAGTGATGAGTAACACTTTGGCACCCATCTTAGCAGAGACATACGCCGCTTCACAGCCTGCGTGTCCCGCGCCTACTACTATAACATCATATTTCTCGTCTAGAATCATATCCCTAGTGCCTGTAGCACCTCGTTTTCTTTTTCACGCATGACCTTGCTTTCTGCCTCGGTCTTGTCTTTAAAGCCCAACAAATGTAGAACTCCGTGAGCAACCACTCTATGAAATTCTTGGTTCTCGCTACTTCCATGCGTCGCAGCATTATCTCTAACGCGGTCCACGCTGATGAACAACTCACCGCTGATCTTTCTTGGAGTAGAATAATCGAAGGTGATAATATCCGTATAATAGTCGTGGTTAAGATGTGCCTTATTGATCTCCAACAGCTCGTCATCACTTAACCAGTGAACCTGAATCTTACCCAAACGATGCCCTGGATATAACTGAGAAATACAGCTAAATACAGAGGCGATATCTACTTGTTCCGGAATCATCATTACTTGCGCTTGAGTATGGGCAAAGGTAAGTCGGTCGTAGAGGATTTAACACGCTCATTCACTTTAAAATCAACCGATTCTTCTTGCTTCTGGTTTCCTTCCTTAGAGCTACGCGTATCCCCTATTTCTTCTTTTTCAAAGACACTTTGCTCAATAGACCATAAACGCTTTTCAAAAGCTTCCAGCCTCTCTTTCTCCTCATTTGACATAAACAAGAGTTGCTGTTTTATTGACTCTAACTGAGATTGGATTTCCCTGGAAACTCCTATCTTTTCCATGGATTCAATCCTCTTTAAAAGATCTACATCGTTCTGAGATGATCCTTTTCCTGAGGCCCCTTTTTGACCATTTTCACCCTCTTCACGAGGCTCACCACTTTGACCCTTTGACCGGCCTCCAGGTTTTTTGCCTTGTGATGGTTTGCCTTTGTTTCCCTTTTGACCTTGGCCACTGGTAGAAGGTTTGCCCGTCTTACCAGGGCGTCCATTCTTACAATTCTTTTGTGCTTGATTCAAGGATAGTTTTTCACTTTCTAAAATCTCATATAGAATCATGTCCAATTCGTTCAACGCACTTAGTACATATCCAGACGCACTCGGCACCCCTTTATTATCAACGAAGGCTCGCTCTAATGCACTAATTTGATCCTCTAGGTTGTTTTGACAAGTCGTTAGTGCCATTGCTAAAGCGGGGTCGTGTACCAACAGAAAAGCTAAACTATCATTGATATTATCCTCAATAGCCAGTAGCGCTTTTTGCTGGCGAACCTTATTGGTTTCTAACGCTATGGTATTGGTTATTTCTTGCTGAATAGAGGTAGACCAGCTCTGTTTCAACAATCTTTTTAATCGCTCTACGTTATCCGCCTGTACCGCAGCTTGGGTGGTATTAAGTAATTCCTCTAGTTTCTTAGCAGCATCCTTTGCTTCTTGTTCTCGTTCCTCGCCCTGCTCAGGAATATCTTCAATTTGATCCAATACATCTGATTCTTCCGAACCTTCTTCGGTAGTAATATCCTCTAACAATTCTGTGATGAGGCTGTCGGTTGAAGCATTCTTATTGCTATCAACAGTGTACAGGGTAGATAGTAATTGTTCTTTTAACCAAAGCTGGTTTAACTCCTTCGTCCATTTACTTTCCTCTTCCGGTGTTAAAGGTTTTAATGGGTCCAATTTCTTTGTATCCTCTTCCTTTCTGTCTTGGGATGTTTTTTCCTTTTGACGCTGCGAAGAAGATAATCGTTCTTTACTTTCTTTTCGTATTCCCAACTCATCCGCAACTTGGCCCGCGATCTGCGATTGCAACATCTGAGCGCTCGGCAAAGGTTTTTCAACCGTCAATACAATAGTTTGTCCCTTGGTGTCTCTTACCTTGATTTCAACA
>CALDGA010000178.1 GCA_937942085.1 uncultured Flavobacteriales bacterium | reverse complement strand
ATGAGCGCCACTTGAAACCTTCATTTTGGAGAATTCAGAGGAGCCCATAGTGAACGGTCCGGCTTACTGGGGTATTGCGGGATATCCAATATCCCATTCATTGACTCCTAGATTGTTTGAGATAATAGGAGCGGAACTGGGGCTAAAAGCCCAATCTGTTTATCTTGAAGCGGATTCTATGGATGAATTTGAGGCTAATTTGAAAAACCTCCAAGGAGACATTTGGTTGAGTTGTACCGCTCCTTTGAAACACTCACCTCAGGCAAGACTTGCAGTCTCTGGTCCTGAAGGTGTTAATGCGATTAATCAGTTGAAGCGAACAAACGGAGTTTGGTCAGGAACCAGCACCGATGGCGTGGGGTTTGTTGCTGCTTGCCGGCACATCGGTGTTGAACCGAATGGAAGCATATTGCGAATGCGCGGTGGTGGCTCTGCGGCTCGTGCAATCGCCGCTGCTTGGGCCAAAGAAGGAGGCTCGATTATTCCCGACGAAGGTCGGAGGGAACTAGTTGGCGGCCCTTGGGATTCCGCAATCATATCAGATGGAGAGGCTGACCTAGCGATCGACCTTGATGCGGCGGCTGGAGGAGGTGAATCAGCCGAATTACCTGCCAAGCAGCAAGTCTCGATATCTTATGGCGAAGATGCAACCGTAGAAGACTTCGCAGTAATTATGCTCGCAGCGCAACATCTCGAGGCTTGGAAGCGACTATTCGCACCTGAAAAAAAGGATGAAATGCCATCATTGAGTGAAATTCTTGAATTTATGAGTTCAGAATAAACTCCATATTATTCATTCACTCTCTGTAATATCATCTTGTTGAAATGCCACTAAAGCAGACAGAGTAAAAATGCCACTTGCTGCAAGGGCAAACAAGAAATCGGCAAATCCTGTATCAGCGACCGCCATCCACAAATAGGAGTCAGCAAAAACACCAGAAGATATCATTGCCCCACCATGCCATGGATTCATAGGTCCTAACCGAAGACCAAAAACCCCAGTCCCCAAGAAAATCAATACGCCGACAATCGCCATTGCAAACCCTGCTTGTGCTATTGTTTGATCTGTCGACTCTAACTGGTATTCAACCACAGGGTCTTCCCCATCATCTTCGAATGTACCATCCATGGCTGCAGGAGCCAAAACAGAAAACAAAAACACCATCATTATTGCAAATAAACTGTACAAAATTTTGAATCTAGTAATCCTAGATTTATCGTCAATATTCAGGGATTCATCTCCTAAAGCAAGTGCAGGAATATATGCCAATGACCCTACTATAACTAACATGAAAATTGCCCAAAATGCCATGTCTAATTCATCCATAATTACACCCATGACGACCATAATCAAAGGAATCCCTAGTGTTGCACCAATTCTTGAGTTTGGGACTGAAAGATACAATGATAATCCCGCAGATATCATTATTATTGGCCATACCCAATCGATTGTAGATTCCGCATCCTCTACGCCCCAATATGCAAATACGCAGAAAAAACCTAACTGGGCTAATTTTAGCATAGAAGCAGGTGAAGAGTCAATTTGAGGTAATTTGTACATTGTTGTATTTGACATGCTTCAAAGTAATAACTTCCGGTTTATAGTCGTTGGCAGACCTCTAAGTGCATCATAGCGGGATATTTCCGTGTTTTTTGGGCGGAATCCATTCACGTTTGGTCTTCAAGGGCCTGAGTGCTTGAATCAATTTGAGCCGTGTTTGCTCGGGCTCTACTACATCATCCAGCCAGCCGTTACGAGCAGCAACATAGGGGTCGCCGAACTTTCTACGATATTCTTCAACAAGTTCGATGTGAGTCGAATCTCGATCTTCTGCTTCGGCTAATTCGGCCCTGTGAATTATGTTCACTGCACCCTCTGCACCCATTACAGCGAGTTCACCTATTGGCCATGCAATATTGTAATCTGAGCGAAGGTGTTTGCAAGACATTGCAAGATAGGCACCACCGTAGGCCTTGCGGGTTACAACGGTTAGTTTGGGGACGGTAGCCTCTGCGTAGGCATAGAGTAACTTAGCCCCGTGTCGAATGATTCCACCCCACTCCTGAACGGTTCCAGGAAGGAAACCCGGCACATCGACAAAGGTCACAACAGGGATGTTGAAAATGTCACAGGTACGAATAAATCGGGCTGCCTTCACTGAGGCATCGATATCTAAGCAGCCCGCCAAAACTTTCGGCTGATTGGCAACAATTCCTACCGACTGGCCGTCTAATCTAGCAAAGCCGATTACGATGTTTTCAGCATAAGTTGAGAATAGTTCTAGGAAGCGCCCCTCATCGACTACTTCGGTTACAACTTTGCGAATATCGTAAGGTATATTCGAGTCAGCAGGGACAATATCTGTCAAATCCTTACAAGCTCTGTCAGCGGGATCACCGCTGTTTAGAGTAACAGCCTCGGCAAGAGTATGGTCAGGCAGGAAGGAAAGAATTTCAATCGCGGTTAGAATTGCATCTTCCTCGTCTTCTGCCACCATGCACGCCACACCTGAGCGTGATGCATGAGCATCGGCTCCACCGAGGCTATTCTGGTCTAATTCTCCGCTGGCGATTTCAGGGATGAAGTAGGGTGAACGCATGAACATCTGGCCATGGTCATCGGAGAGGATTACGAAATCGGAAAGGCCAGCGGCGAGGGCGCTCACACCTGCGACCGTTCCAAGAATTATCGAGAAAGTGGGGATACGTCCAGAGCAGGCGACGAGAATATCGAGTAATTCTCCAGTTGCTCCCAACGCCGGAACTCCATCTTGTACCCTCTGGCCATCACCATCCCAGATTCCAACCAAGGGTAGTTGGGACTTCTCTGCGAACTCGGCGACCTTGGCGATTTTTCGAGCATGCATCTCACCCATCGTACCGTCGAAGACGGCGTAATCTTGAGCGAAGCAAACAACTCTTCTTCCGTCTATTTTGCCATGACCTACAACAACACCATCTCCGTATGGTCGGTGAAGATGCATATTGAAGTCGCCAGAGCGATGTTGAACGAAACTGTCTACCTCAACGAATGAATCTGCATCGAGAAGCATAGTAATGCGTTCTCGGGCTGTTTGACGGCCGGATTTTCGCAATTCTTCCATGCTAATCCGGTCGGCTGCATTGAGAGCTTGCTGGCGCATCGCGTCGAGATCATCCGAGTGCGATGCGCCCGCCATAAGCAAGCCAAACCACTAGCGGTTATTCATCGAAGCGGCCAACTAAGGTCAGACAACAAAGCCTTGCCAAGCCCGCATGTAGTCTACAAATTTCTCACTAAGACCCTCTGCCAATAGATGCTCAGCAGTGAATGGCGGGCGTTGCGGATCGTATTCTGAATCACCCAAATGTCTCGCCCAATCTGCATGACCAATTGCTGAACGAGCGACGGCTACCAAATCCGCCCCTTGATCCATGACTTCCTGTGCTTGGGCAGACGACCAAACAGCCCCACAGGTAATCATTGGCAAGCGATTTTCCAGACCCTCGGCGAAGATTTCAGTCAACATTCGTGGGTCATCATAGTGAGTTGGAGGGGTGAAGCAATCCCAGCAAGAAATGTGAAGGAAATCTATTCCTGAATCTACGAGCATATCGACTAAGTCTAGCGAGTCTTCAAGCACAACTCCGATTTTCTGATACTCTGGAGAAATCCTAACCCCGAGGATGAAATCATCACTTGTAACCTGCCTGATTCTCTCAATTATTTGCAGTAAGAAGCGAGCTCTATTTTCTAGTGACCCGCCCCACTTATCCTCTCTGCGATTAGTTTCAGTTCCGAGGAATTGGCAGACGAGATATCCATGTGCACCATGTATCTCGACTCCATCGAATCCGGCTTTTTCACAGCGAGCTGCCGCCGTGGCAAAAGCCTCGACTAATTCCTCAATCTCTGAGTCTTCCAGCGCTCTTGTCTCACCATTATCCGAATCGCTTGTTGAATTGATACTAGCAGATACTGGTTGCACTCCCGTCAGCCTTTGGGGGCAGCGCATTCCACCATGGAAAATCTGTGCTAAGGAAATTGCTCCATGCTCATTGATTCCAGTTGCTAAACGGGTCAAACCTGGCAATTGATGGTCACCCCAAACACCCATTTCACCATCCCAGCCTTGACCCTCCGGAACGACGTGCGTCGCGGCTGTTGTGACGATTCCAAAGCCACCTTCAGCTCTACGAATCAGCCAATTAATTTCCTCATCTGAAAGGGTGCCATCCTCGTTACTTTGTTTGTTTGTCATCGCCGCTACGACCGCGCGATTAGGCGCCTTTTTACCCGTGCGAGGAAATTCGAAAGTGTCGGTTGGAGCGGCCATGTAAAGCCTCCAATTCAGTCCATAGAATCGTGAGGATTCTCGCCACACAAATCTTCAGTCCAATTACTTGCAACAGTCTCCCGACCACCACCTCTGCTAAGCAAATGGTGCAACTTGACCAAGGCCGAACCCGGTGGACAAAGTGAACCATGACCAATGATACCTATCTCTTGTTGTTCACGGCCCTTAGCGTAGACATTCATGTTCATCGGGCCGTGGATTGTTTGCGCCACTACTACGACTATACCATCATTGGCGCAATGATCTTCTAGCATCAGTCGTAATTTGCTATTCTCAGGGGAATCATCTTGAGGGTCAGATATTGGAAGGTGACCTAATCCTGTTCCATGCAAAACAATAGCATCGAAATCATCCTTGATTGCTAACATTACCAGATTTGGATCTAAGTGAGGGTCTGCGATAAATTGTGCAATTCGAGCATCTTCATCGAACATCATCGGTGAAATTGCCTCGACCCTTGCATCCGCTGGCTCATGCTCCGCCATCTCGATGCTTGGGCCGGTTCCATCGTTGTTTATCCAAGCCAGAGGGCCCTGATTGATTGGCTTGAAAGCGTCTCTTCTAGAGGAGTGATATTTGCGACAAGCAATTCCGGGAAGAACGGCACATTGCCCATCGGATGATTCTGAATGCATGACTACTACACTCGCATCACGATAGCCGGTCGGTTCGGGCCCGTGGGCCGCCCAATGTACCGCCGCTATGATATTCTCAGCGGCGTCACTAGAACCTCGGTCTGGTGAGCGCTGTGATCCAGTTAGGGCTATTCTGCCCGGTGGCCTTCCACCATTTCCAGCCCAGCCATAACCCATTGCTGCGGCGCTGAGATGCAAGGTGTCCGTACCGTGTGTAATCACCACTCCAACAGCGCCTTCTGCGAATGCTTCCTCAGTGGCTTTCAGCATTCGATTCCAATGTCTCGGCCTGATATCATCAGACCACATATTACCGAGTTTTACAACCCTTAGCCGAGCCACGGATTTTAGTTCTGGAATTGACTTCAATAATTCATCTGGCTCGAATCGAGCGGTTACTGCACCTGTTGCATAGTCGACCTTTGCAGCAATAGTTCCGCCAGTGTGAATTAGATGCACCAATGGAAGATTCTCATCCTGTTGAATAGGGATTGGTGCTTCTTCCTCTGATATCTCAACTTCATCGAGAATTTCTACCGATTCGACGTAAGACTCTGGGTAACTTACATTGTAGCCATTTGTCAATTTTAGAGTAATTAATTTCGGCCCTGCTGCAGGTAATGCAAGGCCCTCATGTTCGACCACTCCAGACCAAGTCTTGACGGCCACTTTGACCGGCGTTCCCGCTTCCGGCCATTCTCCCATGGACCGCCAGGAGGCGATTCACTCCATCAATGCGACGGCACCCAATTGCACTTGGTGATAGGTGCGGCGACAATTCTTTCACACGCCAAGCACAGGAGTTGTTGTGCCCGAGCCGTTGATTCATCCGGACATCACCAGGGCACA
>CALDGA010000177.1 GCA_937942085.1 uncultured Flavobacteriales bacterium | reverse complement strand
CCAGGCTGAGCTTCACTTTTACGGCGGAGGCCCTGATCTCGAACGTCTACAAGGCTTGGCACGTACCTTTCCCAATGTTTGGGTGCACGGGAGAAAAACAAACGAAGAGGTGCTGCAATTGCTCCCAAATCACGACGCACTCATTTTACACAGCCATTACGAAACCTTTGGCATCACCGTATTTGAAGCAAGGACTGCCGGGCTTTGGGCCATTTCAAAAAGCACTTTTGGAGGTGCCCCTTGGTACGATGATGGAGTACTTATTGCTGATACACGTGAAGCATTGAAAGTTCAAATGAAATCAATCATCCGGGCGGAAAAAGCCCCCGTAGGAAAGTTCAATGCACTCTCTTCTCAGTCCATCGGTGCAAAAATCCACTATTTATACCGCGAAATCCTCGGTTGACCCTCCTATTTTCAGGACAATCCGTTATATTTACTCGACACAAAAACACCTTAAGTATATGAAAAGACTTCTACTCGCATTTGCTGGTTTGAGCGTCATCGGCGCCACAGCACAAGAGGCACAAGTTGACCTCGGAAGAAGTGCCGAAATGTATGTAGCTAATCATGCAGATGGCATTCCTTACAATACCAGTGCTAACAAGCAGAGCTCTGCTGTAGCTATTGGTACCGCACCAAACGTGTACGGAACCGGTTTCGGACCTAAGACAAACATTTGGGCCGACGAAGATTTGAATACCATCGTTTTCTTGCACCGTTCAGATTACGGTACTAACGGTGATAATAGCTCAGGAAGTTTGCGTTTTGATTATTCAACCAACGGCGGTTCTACTTGGACTGCAAACGCTGGTCCAGTCTACAACCCGAACTTGAGTGGTTACGCTTACCCAGGTTTCGCTCGTTACCCACACATCGGTATCTTGAACGAAAGCGGGAACACTAACCCACTAAACGCTAGCATCTCTGTATGGGCTCCTACCCTTGCAGGAACAAACGCGGGTGCATGGGGTGGTGCTTTGATGGGTACGCACAAAATGGACAACACTACCACCAACATGTCTGTAGATACTACTGGCGGTCACTTGACGCTAGAAAACTCTTACGTGGACGGCGGCACGTTCTGGGGTCTTTCTTTTGACCACCCGGATTACCAAAACACGGAGTACACTGATACTGCATTGATCTGGAAGGGTACGATGGACTGGACAACAGATTCTATGACCTACACGGAGCACAAGGCTTACCTTCCTGTAACCAACGATCCAACCAACGGTAAGATCTACGGCGACGGAAAAGTATTCTTTGCATCGAATAAAACCACTGGTTACGTAAGTATCGAAGCCTACGATAGCACTATCGCACCAGATAAAGTGATTCACCCGTACTGGATTAAAACAACGGATGGTGGATCTACTTGGAGCGCGGCAATGGGACCAAATATGGACCTACTCGTGGACAATGGCTCTGGCGACAGCTTGGTGGACATTTTTGATATGATCACAGGCGGTTGGGACATCGGTCACTTGACGTCTTCGACTCGTGGTCACGATTTGGCGGTTGATGCCAACGGTAACCCACACATGTTTGTACACGTTTTCCCAGGTACCGGTACGACTCCAACAGGTGGTTCTACTGCGGGTGATTTCACCTACTACCCAGGTGTAAACTTGTTAGTTGATGTATTTACTACTGATGGTGGTTTGACTTGGGAATGTAATATCATCTCTCAAGTATTCACATTCAGCTACGACTTTGACGCGACCAATGGTCCTGTACCAGAGGCGAACCGTCCATACATCAGCATGAACGCCTCTCGCGACATGATGTTCTTCTCTTGGTTTGAAACAGATACCACTTTTGCAAGCGGTACGACTGATAACCAGTTCCCAGATTGGAGATGTCAAGGCTACAACGTTACTGGCGATTCATTGGAAGGTCCTATGACAGTAATGGGTACTTATGGCGATGCTACTTGGGGTAACGTAGCGGATTGGGCATTTGATAACGGCGACGGTACTCACCAGTTGCACATGACTTATGGTCCAATTGAAGATTTCGGTTCGTTCAGCGTATTGAACCCGATCGACTTCTACTACCTCGGCCAGCCCTATCCTAATAATGTTGGTTTGGAAGAATTGGAACTCAACAACTTTAGCGTGAGCCAAAACTACCCGAACCCAACGGATGCCTTGACGAAGATTGCTATTGAAGCAGCCGCTCCAGCGCAATTCAACTTGAGCATTGTGGACCTTACGGGTCGTTTGATCTTGAACGAAGACCTAGGTCTTTTGAACGAAGGTCGTCACATCCACACTGTTGATGCGACCAACTTCGCATCAGGCGTGTACTTCTACACGGTTCAATCAGGTGATTACAGCATCACTAAGAAATTGATCGTGGAGTAAGCGAAATTTTTGACCAACTAAAAACCCCCGCGGCTGCGCCGCGGGGGTTTTTTATGCCTTAAATTTTCCTCCTTCGTCGCGGAGGAAATAGCTTAATACTGCATCAGATCTTCAATGGCCGCTTGAAGCTTGCTCTTGGCCAAGTAGCCTTCCTCCAAAGTTTGGTGGAACGGCACTGGGGTCGCATCAGAAGCCACTAAGGTGATAGGACCGTCTAATTGGTCCCAGCATTCCTTTGATAAAATGCTCACCACGTGTTCTCCATAACCGCCGACGGCCACATCCTCTTGGAGCACGATGACCTTACCTGTTTTGCAAACACTTTGTTTGATGCCTTCGATATCGAGCGGCACCAAGGTTCTCATGTTAAAGATCTCCACCTGGCCTTCGAGTCCAAGGGCTTCCACAGCCTCTAAGGCCCAATGCACGCCCATGCCGTAGGTGATGATGCTCAGTGCATCGCCTTGTGCTACCACGGCGCCCTTGCCTAAAGGCATGCTAGTTTTTCCTTGAGGCACGGATTCTTTCAAGGTGCGGTACAAGGCCTTGTGCTCGAAGAACATAACTGGGTTTGGATCGGCGAAACTTGCCAAGAGCAGCGCCTTCGCTTCGCTCGGGAACGCGGGATATACCACCTTGAGTCCAGGGGTATGGGTAAACCATGCCTCTGTACTTTGCGAGTGGAACGGACCGGCGGCCACGCCCGCGCCTGTCGGCATTCGGATGACCACATCCACCGCCTGACCCCAACGCCAGTGTAGTTTTGCCAAATTATTGACGATTTGATTGAATCCAGTGCTGACAAAATCCGAGAACTGCATTTCCATCATGGCCTTACCGCCTGAAATGGCATAGCCTAGCGCAGATCCAACAATGGCACTCTCACAAAGCGGCGTATTGCGTACACGGTCCTCACCAAATTTCTCGGTATAGCCTTCGGTGGCTTTGAAGACGCCGCCATAGGCACCAATATCTTGCCCCATATAAACCAATTCCGGCCACTCTTCCAACGCCACGCCCAATGCATCGTGAATGGCGTCGATCATGCGCATTTCCTGTGCACTTTCTCCAGTCCAGTGCGGCACCACGGCTGGTGCGTAGAGGTCATTGAGACTTTCTTGCGCATCGTAGGCTGGGCCATCAAGTGCCAGCGCAGCATGGAAGGCTTCGTCGACCTCAGATTTGAATTGGTCCATTTTATCGTCCAATTCCTCCTGGGTCAATCCCCATGCACTCAGATTATTTTGAATCAAGGCCATCGGCTCCTCCTCCATCGCTGCATCGATCATGCCCTCTGGATAATATTTGGTGCCGCTCGCCTCCTCATGGCCGCGAATTCGGAAGGTCCGGGCTTCGAGAAGGATAGGTTTCTGCTCTTGTCGGACAAACGCTGCGGCCTCGCTAAACGCTCGGCCTCCCACTAGCAAATCGTTGGCGTTAAAGGATCGGGCTTCCATGCCATAAGCAGGGCCCTTATCTAAAAATGACTTAAAGACAAATTGTTGCTCTTCCGGGGTACTGAGCCCCCAGTAATTTCGTTCCACGACAAAGACCACGGGCAGGTCCCAAACGGCCGCGACATTCAGCGCTTCGTGGAAATCTCCCTGAGAAGTCGCCCCGTCGCCGGTAAAGGCCAGCACACATTTTCCCGTGCCAAGCATTTTTTCGCGCAAAGCCAAACCACAGGCCAGCCCTAACTGGGCCCCAAGATGACTGATCATCCCAACGATGTGGTGCTCTTGACTTCCAAAGTGAAAGCTGCGATCGCGTCCTTTGGTAAAGCCTTCAGGCTTGCCCTGGAATTGGGCAAAAAGGCGCAGCAACGGCACTTCGCGGGCAATAAACACTCCGAGATTCCGGTGCATCGTGCAGATGTACTCGTCGGATGCCAAGGCATGGGTAGCTGCAACGCTCAATGCTTCCTGTCCAAAGGAGCTGAACCACTTGGATATCTTACCTTGACGCAAGTAGATCAACATTTTCTCTTCAATGGCCCGAGCGCGTAGAAAATCGTCGAGTAAACGCTCGTTTTCGGTGGTGTGGTTCATAACTTCTGTTCGGGTGGTCCCTGGTCGTATAATTGACTGCCAAAAGGTAGTTATTTTTGTAGTTGTTAACCTAATCGCAGGGACATGTCTTATATACCAACTTTAGATCTCGCCCATTGGACCAAGGGCACTCCAGCACAGCAACAACAGTTTGCTGCTGACCTGGGCAAAGCTTACACAGATATCGGCTTTGTAACCATTACTAATCATGGCTTTACGGACGAAATGCAGGCCAAGCTCTACAGTGAAGTAGAAACCTTCTTCGGGCTTGATACTGAGACCAAAAGAAAGTATGAGATTGCCTCACTCGCGGGGCAACGCGGCTACACGAGCTTCGGACGTGAGCATGCCAAGGGCATTCCCGCAAAGGATTTGAAAGAATTCTGGCAGGTAGGGCAACCAGAGCCTGCCTATAATGGCCCAGAATACCACGACAATGTACATGTGGACGAGCGCCCAGATTTTGCACCGACCTGTGTACAAGCCTACCAGCAACTAGAGGGTGTGGGACTCGATATGTTGAGCGCCATTGCCACGTATTTAGAATTGGACCCAGAGTATTTCCAACCTTGGGTAAAAGGAGGAAATAGCATCTTGCGCGCCATCCACTACCCGCCTATCACGGAGGATCCGGGAGATAGCGTGCGTGCGGGGCAACACGAAGATATTAACCTGATCACCCTACTAATGGGTGCGAGCGCGGAAGGCCTCGAGGTATTGAATAAACAAGGCCAATGGGTAGGCATTACTGCCATCCCTGGCGCACTCGTTGTAAATGTGGGCGATATGCTTCAACGTTTGACCAATGGCTGCTTGAAATCTACCACTCACCGTGTGGTAAATCCCCCGAAAGAACAATGGGGATCTCCACGTTTTAGCATTCCATTCTTCCTACACCCTGTGGGCAAGATGCCATTGAACGCTTTGGCACAGTGCATCAGCGATGCACGTCCTAAAGCCTTTGACGACATCACCGCTGGGGAATATTTGGACGAGCGCTTGGTTGAAATAGGCCTTAAGAAAAAATAATCGTGCGCATAGACATCATTTCAGTAATGCCGGAGCTCCTCGAGGGCCCTTTTTCGCATAGCATCCTCAAGCGTGCTGCGGATAAAGGCATTGCCGAAGTGCATGTGCATCAGTTGCGTGAATTTGGTGCCGGCAAGCACCAACAAGTCGATGATTACCAGTACGGCGGAGGCGCCGGCATGGTCATGCAATGTGAACCTATTGTGGCCTGCATAGAAAAGCTTCAAAGCGAGCGAGACTATGAGGCTGTGCTGTACATGACACCGGATGGCAAGCGATTCGATCAACGCGATGCCAATGCCTTGAGTATGATGGGCAATATGATCATGATCTGTGGCCATTATAAGGGCATTGACCAGCGCATACGTGACCATTGGGTAACCCACGAGTTCAGCATTGGGGATTATGTGCTTTCTGGAGGGGAATTGGCCGCAGCGGTCATTACAGATGCCATCATCCGCCTCATTCCTGGGGTGCTGAACGACGAGACCTCTGCCCTCACGGATAGTTTTCAAGACGACCTTTTGGCACCGCCCGTGTACACGCGACCGGAAGAGTTTCGAGGCCACAGGGTGCCGGAAATCTTGCTCAGCGGCAATACCAAAGCTATAGATCTATGGCGTGAGGAGCAAGCCTACAAGCGCACGAAGGAGCGACGTCCGGATTTACTCGGCGATTAAAACAGGTGGAGGTCGGTGATGGCCTCTCTGCCCAAGTGCTCGTTGATCGATGCAATAATCTTGGACTTCACCATCAACAATTCTTTGCGGACGACGGACGAATCTAATTGGACCACCAATACCTTATTCTGTACTTTTTTCGAGGTGGTCTGTCGAGTGATGGACGGGCCTAGCACATCGTCCCACGCCTTGAGCACCATGGCATCGTCGAAACCGCGGCGCAGCCTGTAGCGCTCGAGGAATAGCGACAAGGCCTCCCCCATGGTTTGTTCGTTAGAGGGTTTGTACTTCGCCATTATCTGCTATTTCAAAGGTGGTATGATTGAGCTTCAGGTTATCGCTGAGTTGCTGCATGCGCTCCGGATGGGTATCTGTGATGAAGATTTGCCCAAACTCCTCAGTATTAACCAGTTGTAAGAGGTTGGCCACGCGCCCTTCGTCTAATTTATCGAAAATATCGTCCAAAAGCAGTAGCGGCGGCATGTTCATGTGGCGCTTGCTCACTTCGAATTGGGCCAATTTCAACGCAATCAAGAAGCTCTTTTGCTGCCCCTGCGATCCGACTTTTTTGATCGGGTGCTCGCCCAACTTAAAGGTCAAATCATCGCGATGCGTTCCCGCCGAGGTGTATTGCAATACCCTATCCTTTTCCAGATTCGAGGCCAACAATTCCTCCATCGACGCAGTGAGCAGTTGACTCTTGTAAGTCAAACCGACTTCTTCCTTGCCGCCAGAAAGCACCTCATAATAATGTTGTAATAGCGGGGCCAATTCCTCCACGAACGCCTGACGCGCCTTAGAAATTTGGGCACTGTATTCGACCAATTGGTCGTTGTACAACCCCAACATCTCAGCATCGAAGGTTCTGTTCTTGGCAAAATACTTCAAGGTCGTATTCCGCTGAGATAGGGCTCTATTGTATTGAATCAGCGCTCGCAAATAGCTCGAATCACTCTGCGAGATGGTCGTATCCATCCATTTTCTGCGCACCTCAGCCGCATCAATAATGAGGTCACGGTCCATGGGCGAGATCATCACCACAGGCAAATACCCGATGTGATCCGCCAATCGCTCTACCTCTTTTCCATCCACTCGGATTTTCTTTTTCTGCCCTTTTTTCAGGCCCAGATCCACCGAATGCTCTGAATTTTTACGCTCAATGTGCGCTTTAACCAAGGACATCGTCTCCCCATGCGTAATGGTTTGTCCGTCCGTCAGGTTCAGGTAACTCTTCGTCAAGCTCAGGAAATGCAAGGCATCCAGCACATTTGTCTTCCCGTTCCCATTGTTTCCAGAGATGATATTCACCTTAGGATTGAAGGACCAATTCGACGCGCGATGGTTTTTAAAATGTGTGAGCTCTAATTGCTTGACCAAAAGGTTTTCCATAGCTACAAAAATAGGCTTCTAAGCTTCAAAATTTATACTATTTTTGGCGGACTCAATTCAAGAAGCATTATGGCTAAGAAGAAACAACAACCGGCAGTAGAAGAAAACCTAGGATTTGATAGCGTAGAACAAACCTTGACGAAAACAGAGCAGTTCCTTGAGAACAACGCCCGTCAGGTAGGTATCGCTGTAGGTGCTATCGTTGCCGTCGTTTTGGTATTGTTTGCCTACAACACATATATCGTTCAGCCTAAAGCTGAAGAAGCTGCAAAAGAAATGGCAAAAGCCATCAAGTGGTTCGAAACAGATTCTATGGATCTAGCTTTGAACGGCAATAACGCTTACCTCGGTCTATTGGACATCATGGACGAGTACAGCAGTACTCCCTCTGGAAACAGCGCACACTACTACGCAGGTATCGCTTACTACACCCAAGGTGATTACGAAAATGCCATTGGTCAAATGGACCAGTACGATGCCGACGACGTAGCGACTGCAGCCATGGCTTATGGTGTTATTGGAGATGCCTTCGTAGAATTGGGCCAAATGGAAGATGCTGTAGATTACTACAACAAGGCGCACAAGGCTACAGAAAATGACTTCACAACTCCCCTATTCTTGTGGAAAGCCGGTTTGGCTTACGAGGCTTTGGGCGAGAATGGCAAGGCCGTTAAATTGTACGCGCGCATCGAATCTGATTACCCAGAAAGCCGTCAAGCTCAAGGCATTGCAGGAGTAATCGCTGCGCTGAAATAAGATGGCCACCGCCCACCAGCATTTGGACAGTACCAACGATGCTTCCGTCCCTTCTGGGGAAGGAAAGGTCGTCGCCATTATCCGTGCCGAGTGGAATGATGAAATCACCAGCGCTCTCGCTGCTGGAGCTCACCAAACGTTGATCCAACACGGCGTAGAGCCGGAGCACATTATTTCCATCGATGTTCCCGGTGCCGTTGAGCTTACCTATGCCGCCAAGCGCATTCACGAGCAGGAAGAACCAGATGCCGTAATCATCGTCGGTTGTGTCATCCAAGGAGAAACCAAGCACTTCGATTACGTTTGTCAAAGTGTAACCTATGGTGTGACTGAGCTGAACCTCAGCTACGACGCCCCGACAATCTTCTGTGTCTTAACCGACAATACCATCGAACAAAGCAGAGCTCGTTCCGGCGGTATCCACGGCAACAAAGGAATAGAGGCCGCTGTGGCTGCGCTAAAAATGATGGCGCTCTAATCAACCTTCAACCACTTTTCTTGTTACTTTAGGGCAAACCCTAAAAACAACTCACATGAAAAAATGGATACTCAGTGCCGCCCTTCTAGCAGTGGCCTTACCGTTGAACGCTCAAGAGCTGCCTCAACCGTCACCAACTGCTACGGTAACTCAAAGAATTGGATTAACGGACTTTAGTCTAACCTACAGTCGTCCCGCAGTAAGAGGCAGAGATGTCTTCGGTGAACTGGTACCTTTTAATGAAGTTTGGCGCACTGGCGCTAATGCGTGCGTGAAATTCAACGCTTCGACAGATTTTATCATGAACGGTATTCCTGTAAGCGCTGGAGAGTATGCGCTATTTACTATACCAGGACCCGATTCTTGGACCATTATTCTTTCGACCCAAACCAACCTATGGGGAAGTACTGGCTACACGGAGGAGAACGACGTATTACGAGTGAAAGCACCGGTAATTACTGGTGACTTTGACGAAAACTTTACGATGAGTTTCAAATCTGTAAGCATAGAAGGTGGACAATTAGTTTTGGAATGGTCGAATATTGAAGTTGAAGTAGACTTAGGCGTAGATTCTGACGGCGAAAGCGCAAAGAATGTGGAGAAAGCACTATCTGATGCTAAGCGTGCATACAGAAATGCAGCAAACTACTACAGCGGTCAAGGCGATCACGAAAAAGCGCTCGCAACGATCGAAATTGCCTTGCAGTTAGATCCAGATTACTGGTATACGAACTGGGTAAAGGCTAAAATACTTTACGCAGCAGGCGATACTAAAGCTGCCCTAAAGCAGGGTAAAAAAGCCATGGACATGGGAGCACCTGATTCCTACAGAGCCGGCTACGAGAAAGAAATGAAAGGCTGGAAATAATTCGCTTTTCCACTTCATAAAGAAACCCCGCCTCGAGCGGGGTTTTTTAATGGTGCCTAGTTGGACTGATAAGTCTCAACCCCTAAATGAGGATACAAAGCGTACTCATAAGCCTTTTGCTTGTATTGGTACAACTCTTCATAATAAGAGTTCACCCACTCCTCGACCCTCATCCCAGATTCCAAGGCTCCTTGTAATTCATTTGAACCGGCCAATTTTTTGAAGAACGCATTGAAAAATTCTGGCGCCTCCGTGGGAGCATTCTCTTTCCAGTATGCATAGGCATCAAATAAATGGTTCCAATGGATTGCACCGTAAGCCGTATCCATATCCGTAGGCAAAAACTGTCCAAAACATAATTGGCCCTTATACTTTGGATGCTTAGCTCCATGATCCGGTTTCGGTGTGAATCCTGCATCGTAAGAATGTCCAGAGAACCAAGGGGCTCCAAAAAGCGTGAACGGTGCATCGGTACCTCGTCCACAAGAAATGGGTGTGCCCTCGAAATAACACAAACTTGGGTAATGCCAAATGGCTTCTATGGAGCGTAGATTAGGGGATGGAGGCACTTGAAATTCCTTGAAAACCTCACGATGAGAATACCCTTTACAATGAATAACCTCTATGCCGCCTTTCCTTTCAAAGGCGGTGCGCCACTGTTCATTCTCCGTCGCAGGCATCCAATGCTCACCATAGACCATGGACGCATATTCTCCCATGGTTAAGCCGTGCACCACCGGTATGGGGTGCAAACCTACCATACTTTCGAAGCCTGGTTTTAAGATGGGACCGTCGATATAATGACCGTTTGGATTGCCGCGGTCCATGATCATAAGCGGGACACCGGCTTCTACACATGCATCGATGACATAGCTGAGAGTGGTGCTGTAAGTGTAGAATCGAACCCCGACGTCTTGAATATCATAGATGACCCAATCTAAGCCCTCCAACCAATCCGTAGGTGGACGCTTGGTTTTACCGTACAAACTCTTGATAGGTATGCCTGTTTTGGGATCTCGGCCGTCTTCCACATGCTCCCCAGCATCTGCATCGCCTCTGAAACCGTGTTCCGGCGCCCAAACTTGCCTAACATCTACACTCAGCGAAATCAAATGATCTACCGTATGGGTGCCGTTGGGTAGTAACGATGTCGCATTGGCTACTACCGCCACAGATTTTTCGGTCAGCTTCATGTAGTACTCTCCAGTCTGCGCAATACCCGGCAGGTAACTTTCTTGCCCGCGCGCAGAAAAGCACAGGTGCATTACCGCGAATAACGCGAGAGTTGTTCTAAATTGCGAGGAGATGAAAGAGGCGTTTTTCATAGCTAGGAAGATACAAAAGAGTATGGGGTCGAAAGTGATCGGACCTCTGCTAAAGTTAAGTATCGCAGCCACTGCCATGGGCATGGCCTTGGTTGTTTTATCCATAACGTCCGGCAAAGGCCTTCAGCATGCCATCATGGATAAATTTCGTGCGCTCGAAGGTGATTTCACCATCCAGGCGTACTCCTTGAACAGAACGGAGGAATGGCGTCCTATCGCATTGGATGACAGCTTGTTCACCGAACTAGCGAAAGCCCCCTATGTGGACCAAATCTTTCCTGTCGTCCAAAAGGCCTCTCTCTTAGTAAACCCAAGCGAGGATGTGTTCGAAGGTGTTCAAATCCAAGGATTTACAACCGATAACTTCGAGTACTTTCAAAAATCGTTCACCACCAAAGGAACTCCCATCGACGGTCGATACGGATGCTGGATCTCGAGTAACCTGGCTTCAAGTCTGCAATTAGAAATAGGCGATACGGCTGTCTTAACAGTATTGAAAGGACAACGCGGCCTACCTCGATTGATCAACACCAAAATCTACGGCACCTACACCTCTGGTTTGGATGAATTTGACCGTCAAAATGTGCTCATGTCAGCGGTGGACGTTCGTCGACTAAACGGATGGAATAAGGACAGCGTAAGCGCCTATGTAGTGCATCTAAACGCTCCGGAGCAGCGCGCTAATCTCAGCGCCTATTGGAACGCCTTGGTTCCCTACGACCTCCAGGTAAGTGCCTTAGAATCTCGCCATCCGGCCATCTTTGGATGGTTAGCATTGTTTGATACCAATATCGTTTTGGTATTGGCCATCGTACTCATCGTGGCCCTTTCCAACCTCATTACAGCCCTATTGGTACTGATTATTGACCGCACCCGCATGATCGGGATTCTCAAAGCCATGGGCGCGCCGGATCGAATGATTTTACAAGTGTTCCAATGGTTGAGCCTCAACATTCTGGTAAAAGGATTGCTGCTCGGTAATGCCGTAGGTCTCGGACTGAGCGCAATGCAGCAGTGGTTTAAGTGGGTCCAATTAGACCCTAGTACCTATTACATCGCTTCCGCGCCTATCCATTTCGATTGGGCTTGGATTATCGGCGCCAACCTCGGCTTCATCCTCGTTGCCTACTTTATCCTACTCATCCCAGTGCGTTGGATTGCTCGTTTACAACCTATTCAAAGCATCCGCTTTTCATAGGAAGAACTCTCCTATCTTTAGGGCACCAAAACAAACAGAAGCAGCAAATGCGCCCTATTTACAACAGCATTCTCGAGACCATCGGCGATACGCCCATGATCAAACTCAACAAAATCGCTCAAGATTTTCCATGCCCCGTCTATGCAAAGGTGGAATACTTCAACCCTGGACATAGCGTCAAAGACCGCATGGCCTTGAAGATGATTCAAGATGCGGAAGCTCGCGGAGATTTGAAGCCGGGCGGCACCATTATCGAGTGTACCTCAGGAAATACGGGAATGGGGCTTGCATTGGCCGCCATTGTCAAAGGATACAAACTCATTTGTACCCTAAGTGACAAGCAGAGTAAAGAGAAAATGGACATTCTGCGCGCCATGGGTGCGGAAGTATACGTTTGTCCAACCAACGTTGCTCCCGAACATCCGGACAGCTACTACAGCGTTGCCTCGAGATTGAACAAAGAGATTCCAAACTCCTTTTACCCCTACCAATACGACAACCTCAGCAACCGCGAGGCCCATTACGAAAGCACGGGACCTGAAATTTGGGAGCAAACACAAGGCAAGGTGACCCACTTCGTCGTCGGAGTTGGCACCGGAGGGACCATTTCTGGCGTAGGGAAATATTTGAAGGAGCAAAACCCGAATGTGAAAGTGTGGGGCATTGACACGTACGGATCGGTGTTCAAGAAATTCCATGAAACCGGCGAGTTTGATGAGAAAGAGATTTACAGTTACATCACCGAGGGAATTGGGGAAGATATCCTGCCCAAGAATGTAGATTTTTCCGTCATTGATTACTTCGAGAAGGTGACGGATAAAGACGGCGCGTTGGCGACAAGGGAATTGGCCAAAAAGGAAGGGCTATTCTTGGGCTACAGCTGTGGATCTGCGTTCCAAGGACTCCGCCAACTCAAAGAGCAGCTCACCCCTAAGGATGTGGTGGTGGTACTTTTCCACGACCATGGCTCACGTTATGTAGGCAAGGTCTACAACGACGACTGGATGCGCGATCGCGGATTTTTGGCACCGGCCAATAAAGTTGCCAAAGACCTGATCGACGGGCACAGTCATTTACCGCTAGTCACCGTAAGCACCACCGCACCCATCAGCAATGCGGCGAGCTTGATGAAGACACACGATATCACTCAGATTCCTGTCATGCAGAACGGCCAGATGGTCGGGTCCATAGACGACCATACCCTATTGAGTTCCATGGTGGACAATCCATCCAATGCTACGCTAGTGGGAGATATCATGGGACCCGCGTACCCAGTAGTTGAACTCACCACAAGCATTGAGGATATCGCCAAGATGGTCAAAGGGGGTCACCGCGCAGTATTGGTCAAATTTGGCGAAGGGTTACACATCATCACCAAGCAAGACATCATCACAGCGATGAGTTAAGCAGCGGTACGATTTTTTCGTGCGTGTTTTTCATGGAATAGGTCAAGCCCACATTCCTA
>CALDGA010000176.1 GCA_937942085.1 uncultured Flavobacteriales bacterium | reverse complement strand
GACGAGCGAATGGAATAAAGATAATTTTGTTCGCCGATGAAAATAAATCGAGGCACTCGTCTTTTAGGTAGCTCAGATAAGGTTTTCCAAATACTGTCGAGGTACTAACAATCAATAGATTCATTGTTATTCAGTTTCATTAAATAAATAAGTCCAAACACTTTTCTTTCCTTGACTTAATTCAGTCCATATTGGGCGAACTACACCATCATAAGCGGATATGTGATTATAGTCTCCCATGAAAACTGCATCGTTTGGAGTAAATGGGGCAACATTTATTTTTTGTTCCTGCCATGTTGCACCTCCGTCATGAGATATAGCTAAATAGGTATTCGTAGCTGCTCCTTGGAGGTTTCTGCGGTCATAATAAACGGCATAAAGATATCCTGTGGTTGGGTCAACACTTAGCCAAGGAAGAAATTGGTCACTTCTTCCTCCATCAGGACTAACAGATTTTTTCGGGGACCAATTACCCCCTGCATCATCACTGTAGGAAAAATATATTTCACCACCCATAGAGTAATCTTGATCACCCCAGCACAAGTATACGCGCCCGAAGTAAGGACTCGACGGACAATGATCAACGACCGTTATTGGCATGCCGTTACACCTTGAAAATCCGTCGTAATTCTGAGACCATCCAGCAAATTGGGTGCTGACTAATACATCTTGCCAGTTACGTCCATCTAAACTTCTACTCACATAGAGGGAATCACGCAGTGCCCAGCCTACATAGATGGCATTTTTTACCCCATAAGCCGGAACGGCGCCTTCTGCGGTCCCGTCATCATCAATACAATCGCCTCTTTTATTAGAAATAACTTTAGGTGTAGACCATGATTGCCCTTGGTCGTAGCTTTCTGAAAATAGAATGGTGCTTTTACAATCTGGGTCATCTGTACCGTAATCGTCAAACTGTGTCCAACTCAGTCCTATAGTGCCCTTTGATGGATGTTCGGCAACCCATTCTTTATCGTGCTTTTTGCCATTAATGGCCGTAAAACTCCCTTCATTGAATGAATCTTTAGGTCCGTCCTTAGTTTGACATACCATCCTATCCAGAATTTGATCGCTGCGCCAATTTGTGCCTTCCGGATCGCTTAGGTGAAAAAAGTATACTCTTCCCGATTTGTCGGCGTGAATTACAGGATCGCCCCACACACCATATGGCGAGGAAATTTTTTCAGTGGTCCAGGTTTTGCCACCATCAGTACTTTGATAAAAGTTGTCCAGTACGCTTCCAGCATAAATATTTGAAGTATTCGTAGGATCGACGGCTATTGAGGGTTCACATATACCTGTTCTAAAGGCCGCGCCTTGATGAATTTTCACGGCCTGGGCATAGCCTGTAAAGCCTGCGAATAGCGCAGCAATTGAGCATGCTTGGGTTAAAAAATGATGTATTTTCACGGTATGAAATTTTTTCTATTCATCTGGTTCTGGTGGGCAGGGACCTTTGTCGAGGAACCTGAACGTCTTACTAAGGTACGGCATGAGTTCTATGTTAGTGTTACAGATTTCCATGTGGATCTAGAAAAAGGTAAAATCACTGGGGTGGTCAAAGCCTTTCCGGACGATTGGGAACGTGCTATGAATGCCTTATTACAAGAAAAGGTCACACGGTACGTTCAACTTGATTCTAAGGACCGTGCCTACTTACACGGCATATACCTCGAGCAGCATATCAAGCTTAATTTGGATGGTGAAGCCCTGAAAGTAGAGTATTTTGGAACCTCTAGAGGTCCAGACGAAATTTATTTGTTGTTTACTGCAGACTACGGTGAAAAAGATTTGGCAGAGCTCAGTGGTAATTGGTCTATCAAACACACCCTATTAGCTGATGTTTATCCTTCACAGGAAAATATTGTTGTGTTCCATTATAATGGGAGTAAAAAGACCAACAGTTGTCGTGAAAGCAATGATTACCGCTTAAACTTTAATTTTTAGATGTTTTACTTCAATCTGGGTATCCGGCACATTACTGATCTTGAAGGATACGACCACATGCTTTTTTTGTTAGCCTTGACACTCCCTTTGAGTTTCGTGCAATGGAAGGCCACACTGAAGTGGGTTACGGCATTTACAATAGGGCATAGCTTAAGTTTAGCTATAGCTGCTTTGGAATGGGTAAAGCCGCCCAGTAATTGGGTGGAATTAGGCATAGCCTTGACCATTGCCATGACAGTGTTATACCATCTGATCAATGGATTTCGAGTGGCGCAGGGAGCCATGTGGATGGCGGGATTTTTTGGATTAATCCATGGCTTGGGATTCGGATCATACTATGCTTTCATTGCCCAAAGTGATTCTTTTTGGTGGGCGTGGATCCCGTTTAATTTGGGAATTGAGGCGGGCCAAATTCTCGTGGTTCTGGCCTTGCTTTTTGTATATTGGGCAGTCGAAAAAATTTGGCGCAATCCCAAAGCCTTCAAGTGGATGCTCAGCGGGGCGATTTTAACCTTGAGCATTCAAATGATTTTGGACCGATTGTCCCTCTAACTTGTACATAAAACCTCTCTATATGAAGCGTATTTTAGTATCGCTCGTTGCCTTAGCCTCCCTTGGCCTCTCGGCACAAAATGTAAACACTTCGAAATTCAGACAATTGGGCCAGGAGCTTCCTACTCCAAACGTCTACCGCACGGCCTCAGGCGCGCCGGGTCATGAATATTACCAGCAGCAGGCGGATTACAACATGTCCATCACCTTGGACGATGAAACGCAGCGTATTTACGGTGAGGAAATCATCACCTACACCAATAATAGTCCGGATGAGCTACGCTATTTATGGGTCCAATTAGACCAAAACATGCGCGCCCAAAACAGTATGACGCAGCAAATCCAAACGGGCGGCATCTTCAACGATCGCAGGGGGACGCCACAGACGGCGTTCAATCAATTAAAGAACAGCCAGTTTTATGATTTTGACGGCGGATTCAAACTTGATTACGTACAGACTACTTCAGGCACCAACTTGCGCTACACCATCAACAATACCATGATGCGTGTGGACCTGCCTTCACCATTGCGCAAGGGCCAGTCGTTCAGCTTCAAGATCAAGTGGTGGTTCAACATCAACGACCGTATGGATATTGGGGGCCGTTCGGGTTACGAATACTTTGAAGAGGACGATAACTACCTCTACACCATTGCTCAATTCTTTCCTCGCATGGCCGTGTACAACGACGTGGAAGGATGGCAAAACAAGCAGTTCCTAGGACAAGGTGAGTTTACCCTGCCATTTGGTGATTACAAGGTGAGCATTACCGTACCCACGGACCACGTAGTTGCTTCAACTGGCACATTGACGAATGCTTCACGCGTGCTGACTTCTGCACAGCGTGCACGTTTGGCCAAGGCAGAGAAGAGCTTTGACGATCCTGTGATCATCGTGACGCAAGACGAAGCCATTGAAGCGGAGCAGAACAAAGCAAAAAGCACTAAGACTTGGGTTTTTGAAGCCGAAAATGTGCGCGATTTCGCTTTTGCCACATCTCGCAAGTTCATTTGGGATGCACAGGCCGTTGATATTAACGGTAAAACCACGATGGCGATGAGCTATTACCCGAAAGAAGGAAATCCATTGTGGGAGCAGTACTCTACGCGAGTAGTGGCACACACCCTTAAGGTATATAGCAAATTCACCGTGGATTACCCGTACGAAAAAGCCATCTCGGTTCATACGAAGTGGATCGGAATGGAATACCCGATGATTTGTTTCAACGGTGGCCGTCCAGAGGCCGATGGTACCTACAGCGAAGGCACGAAATACGGTATGATCGGGGTGATCATTCACGAAGTAGGTCACAACTTCTTCCCGATGATCATTAACTCAGACGAGCGCCAATGGACTTGGATGGACGAAGGTTTGAACACCTTTGTGCAGTACTTGACAGAGCAGGAATGGGATCACGAGTACCCATCACGTCGTGGACCGGCGCACAATATTGTGCCTTATATGAGTGGTCCAAAAGAGGAGATGGTGCCTATTATGACAAATTCTGAAAGCGTACTTCAGTTTGGTAATAACGCCTACGGCAAGCCGGCTACCGCATTGAATATTCTTCGCGAAACCGTAATGGGTCGTGAACTGTTCGACTACGCATTCAAGGAGTACAGCCGTCGCTGGGCATTCAAACACCCGTCTCCGGCAGATTTCTTCCGTACTATGGAGGATGCGTCAGGCGTAGATTTGGATTGGTTCTGGCGCGGATGGTTCTACACCACCGACCACGTGGACATCGCCTTGAAGGATGTACAGTGGTACCAGATGTCTACGCAGAACCCAGATATTGAAAAGCCTTTCCAAGAAGCAAAAGCAGAAGAGGCGGATGCTCATATCGGTAAACCTCGTAATAGTGTCATTCGAACCATGGTGGATGAAGTGCCAGAAACGCGTGATTTCTACAACTCATACAATCCATATGCTGTGAGTGAAGCAGACCGCGAGGCCTATAAGCGCTACCGCGATGGCTTGACCGCCGAAGAAGCGGCGATGTTGGACGCAGGCCACCATTTCTACGGTCTGACTTTCGAAAATCAAGGAGGTCTGATTATGCCATTGGTATTGCGATTCACCTTGGAGGATGGGCAAGAAGAGGTTGTTCGCATTCCAGCTGAGGTATGGTTGAAGAATGAGGATGAGTTCACCAAATGGTTCAACTTCACACAACCGGTCGTTCAAATTACGTTGGATCCATTCTTGGAATTGGCGGATACGGATCGTTCGGACAACTATTGGCCAGCGCTACAAGAGCCCAATAAGTTTGATGTATATTCTCGTGGAGCCACAAGTCGTTGGGACCGTAACGGTCGCACAAACCCTATGCGTGAAGCACGCGCTACAGAGGGTAGATAAGCGATTAACAACAGTGTAAGATGTAAAGACCCCCTGATCACTCAGGGGGTCTTTTGTTTAACAAAGTCTTACCATTTCGAGGATACTGTGTGGTTGTGGGCCGGCGTTCTATGGCTAATTAATTAACCACTATGAAGTTTACCGAGAAACCCATGTTCAAGATGCTAGCCATTGGAGTGCTGGCCTTGTTGTTACTCATCCCCGCGGGATTGATTCAGAATCTGAATCGCGAGCGGGAATTTACCCAAGATTCAGCCATTGCTGAAATGACCAGTGTTTGGGGCGGCGAGCAAATGCTCGTAGGTCCTTACCTCACTGTACCCTTTGACGATCCGTATACGGTGACCAATTCCGACGGCAGCGAAGAGATCAGTTATGCGCGAAAGTACCTCTACATTCTTCCCGAAAACTTGGTGGGCAATGCTGAGGTATTGCCGGAGACCCGTACGCTCGGAATCTATGAGGCCATCGTGTATAAGAGTGACATTGGGATCAGCGGTTCCTTCGTTTTACCGGATTGGGAAAAAGTCGGGGTGTTACCAGAGCACATTGCCTGGGAGAAGGTGACCGTGAATATTGGCATCTCTGATTTACGAGGGGTAGAAGGGGCCTTCAATTTTAATTGGAATGAAGAGCCTCTGGCCATGAGCTCTGGACTGGTGACCAATGATATATACAGCTCCGGCATCCACACCAGCGTAGATTTGAAAGCGGCGACGGAATACAATTTCTCTTTTTCGACCGGATTACGAGGCAGCAGAAGGCTGTCGGTAGTGCCACTGGGTAAGCAGAGCGCTTTCAGTATGGAATCCCCTTGGACCGAACCAAATTTTGAGGGGAGTTTCGCTACTCAGAAATACGAATCTGATGAAGAGGGTTTCACGGCCCGATGGGAGGTCAGCCATTTGAATAGGAATTATCCTCAGAGTTGGATAGGGCGTCAATATGCCCCTACGTCCGATTATTTTGGGACCGAATTTGTGCGCACCGTAGATAGCTACAGCAAGACGAATAGGGTTGCGAAATACGCCATCCTGATCATTGCCCTGACCTTCATGGTCTTCTATTTCTCAGAGTTGATCAAGGGCTCAAAAGTCAATGCCTTGCAATATGTGTTGGTGGGATTGGCATTGGTGCTCTTCTACACGCTGCTGCTGTCTTTTAGCGAACACATTGGTTTTAATGCGGCCTATGCGGTGGCGGCGTTGATGACCATCGCCATGGAATTTTTGTATTCGAAAAGTGTCTTGGGCAGTGCTAAACTCGCGGCATATGTTGCGGGAGTCTTGGCCTTGCTGTATTCGTTCATTTTTGTGTTGATCCAATTAAAGGATTTCGCACTCCTCGCGGGAAGTTTAGGGTTGTTTGTGATCCTCGGTGTGATCATGTATATCTCGCGGCAAATCCGCTGGGAGGACTAACAAAAAAGGCGCCCATGGGGCGCCTTTTTTATAATGCTTTGGAGCTTAGTTCATGACCATGTCCAAATATTGACTCAATCTGTTTTTGAGGTTTTTGCGCTCCACGATAAAATCTAGGAAGCCGTGCTCCAACAAGAACTCTGAAGTTTGGAAGCCTTCGGGCAAGTCTTTACCAATGGTTTCCTTCACTACGCGAGGTCCAGCAAACCCGATCAAAGCTCCAGGTTCTGCGATGTTGATATCGCCTAACATGGCGTAAGAAGCCGTCACACCACCCGTTGTTGGATCCGTAAGGAAAGAGATGTACGGGATTTTCTTATCGTCCAGTAGGGCGATTTTAGCAGAGGTTTTGGCCATCTGCATCAAAGAAAATGCTGCTTCCATCATACGGGCGCCACCTGATTTAGAAATCATAATAAACGGCGCACCGGTCTTGAGGCTTTGATCCATGGCGCGTGAGATTTTCTCGCCCACTACGGATCCCATAGAGCCACCGATGAAGTTAAAGTTCATACAAGCAACCACCACTTCACGGCCGTTCATCATTCCGTACCCGGTAGTGATGGCGTCCTTCAGCCCTGATTTCTTTTGGCCTGCTTTCAGACGATCGGTGTACGGCTTGGTATCCTCAAATTTCAGAGGGTCCTTGCTTTGCATGTTGGCGTCCAATTCTGTGAATGCCCCATCGTCAAACAGTATTTCGAAGTACTCTTTCGCGTTAATACGGTCGTGATGTCCGCAATTGCCACACGTCCAGAGCGTTGCTTTATGATCGTCTACACTTACAATGACCTTACATTTTGAACACTTGTGCCACAGGCCATCGGGGGTTTCTTTCTTGTCCTTAGTTTCGGTAGTAATCCCCTCTTTTGTTCTCTTAAACCAACCCATTTAAGTTGCTCTATTTAAGTTTCAGTTTGCTAAAGTAGATAAAAAGGGCACTCCTTCCGCAGGAGTGCCCTTTGAGTTTATTGGAAAATCCCTCGCTTATGCGATGGTGATTTCGTCGTTCAAGTATACATCTTGTACCGCATGAAGTAGTGCGATACCGTCTTTGTATTCCTTCTGGAATGCCTTGCGACCTAGGATCAAACCTTGACCACCTGCACGTTTGTTGATTACGGCAGTGGCTACAGCTTCGCTCAAGTCGTTAGCGTCATTTCCTGTAGAAGCACCACCTGAGTTGATCACACCGATACGGCCGTTGTAGCTGTTCAACACTTGGTAACGAGTCAAATCAATAGGGTTATCAGTAGTCAATTCAGAGTACACTTTAGGGTGCGTCTTACCGTGACCAGTTGCATTGTACCCACCGTTGTTGGTTGGCAACTTCTGCTTGATGATATCCGCTTGGATGGTCACACCCAAGTGAATCGCTTGTGAGCTCAAATCTGCAGAAGTGTGGTAGTCCACGCCGTCCACTTTGAACGCGTCGTTACGAGTGTAACACCATAAGATGGTGGCCATACCTAGTTCGTGCGCTCTTTCGAAAGCCATTGCTACTTGCTCGATCATTTCACGTGATTGTGGGTGACCGAAGTAGATGGTTGCACCTACTGCACAAGCACCCAAGTTCCAAGCCTCGTCTACTGAACCGTAAGGGCTCTGGTAGAACGTATTTGGTGCACTCAAGAATTCGTTGTGGTTGATTTTTACCACGAAAGGAATCTTGTGCGCCCACTTGCGAGCTACAGTGGCCAATACACCGTAGGTAGAAGCTACCGCGTTACAACCTGCATCAACCGCCATCTTAACGATGTTCTCAGGATCGAAGAACATTGGGTTCGGTGCGAAAGAAGCACCAGCACTATGCTCGATACCTTGGTCAATAGGTAGGATGCTCAAGTATCCAGTGTTTGCCAAACGACCTGTGCCGTACAAACGCTGCAGTGAGTTCATCACTTGGATACTGCGGTTAGATTCTGTGAAAGATTCCGTGACAAAGTTGCCTGATGGAAGGATCGCCAAAGAATCTTTGGTGATTGCAGTTGAGGTGTGGTTTAACAACGTATCTGCTTGGTCTCCTAGCAACTCTCTAATTTTGTCAATGGACATCATAGTTATAGGTGTTTAATTGTGCGAGCTAAAATAGGCCAAAAATGCACAACAATAAACCCCAGTTCTAGAAAGGATATCCTATGCCTAATGTTAGGTTAAAATCGTGCCATTTCGGGTCTTGAATAACCCAGCTTGATCGGTCCACAGCCCCCGGATGATGGACTTTCAGTGCGATATCGGCACGCATGATGAAAAATTCCAAATCATATCGGAATCCCACACCAGTATTAAGGCCCAATTGTTTATAGAAGGAATTCCATCCGAAAGTCCCTTTGGAAATAGCGGCTAATTGGTCCGTGGTTAAATCATTTCCGTAATACCGGTTGTAGAGCCACATATTCCCGGCATCCAAGAATACCGCTCCTTTCCAGGCGTCGTGCATGGTGAATCTATATTCGGCATTGGCGACGAATTTGATGGGGGCGGCAGCGAAGTATCCGCTGGTGCGCAAGAGTTCTTCCGAGGTGGCACCCGGTCCAAAATGGTAGGCGGTCCAGCCGCGCATGTCGTTCGCCCCGCCCATGAAAAAGGACTTTTCAAACGGCATGAAGCTTTGGTCGGGGCTCCAATGTTGTGACAGGCCCAGGAATGTTCTGAAGGCGATCTCGCGCTGGTGTACTAAGGGTTGGTACAGGCGGAAGTCCACGGACCCTTTGGCAAAGGGCATTAAAGGCACTCCGCTGATGGAGGTAAGTCCCATGCTGCGCCAAAGGTGGCCGCCGGTTTCGAGCTCTAAAGCGGTGAAATACCTCGTATTGCCTTGGGTCCAAATTTTGTTCATCCTGTAGCCGCTCTGTGCGAAAACCAAATCTTGGAATCCGTTGAATAGGAAGGGGGCGAGGGTGCTATCTGAGTTGAAATCAATCTGTACAAACGAGAAACGATATGGGCTTAGGGTGTGTTGCGCGCCGTTGACTTTCCAACGGTACTCGAGGTAGGAGCTCAGTACGTTTCGGTTGAATTCGTCTATACGAAATTGGAAAGAGGATTTAAGTCCAATTTCTGTACGGGGTTGCCAGTACTTGGATTTTGCGGGGAGCAATGCGGTGGGCAAAAGAAACTTTGGAAAGCGCAAACTTCCGGATGCGTTGAGTTCGCGGGCATCTAGTAACCAAGTGGTGTTGGTGGAGTTGCGTTGTTCGGTCACCGAGCCTCCGAGGCTTAGGCGGAGTACTTCGCCCCCTTTGAACAGGTTGCGGTTGTCCCAGCTGAATTGGCCACCTAGACCTATGCTCCCGTTGTTGCCCAAGCCTTCTATTCCTGCGCTGACCGAGCGCTTTGACATCGGCGTTAGTTTAAGGTTGGCCGTGAGGTCGTCGCCGGATTCGACAATGTCGATCTCCACGCTTTTGAAGACTCCGAGGGCCACGAGGTTCTTGTAGGTTTCTTTGATGGCGCCGCTGTTGTAGCGGTCGCCGGAAGAAAGGAAGATCTGTTGATCGATAAACTCGGGTCGGAACTTCAGGCCGTTTTGTACCACATCAATCCCGTGTGAGGTACGGGTACTGTCTGTAATTACGCTGGTGGTGCCATAGTCGTAGGTGGGCTGCGCTCTGATGCTGGTGAGGGTCCGGCGACGCACATCGCCTCCAAAACTGTATGGGTCGACTACGCCGATGAGGTGAACATCATTGGGGCCGCGAGTGGTATCAACCTCGAAATAGACCCAGCCTAGTTGGGCTTTGTAGTATCCGTTGTTTTTAAGGAAGTTCGTCAAGTCGAGCTGGGCTTGTTCGATTTCCTCAGCAACCACGCCGTCTCCAGCAGCAAAGGGAGGTGGATAATGGGCCAGGGCCGAGTCGATAAAGCGGTTGGTGGAATGGAGCTCGAAGGAACTTAAAATGTGTTTAGGTCCTGTGTTGACCTCGTAATAGGCCTTGGCCTTGCGGCCCTTCACTTTTTCGTAGCTCGTGACTTCGGCATTGAAATAGCCAAGGTTGAAATAATGTACGCCCAATTGTGCCGCGCTCTGTACCCTAGACAAGGAGTCGAGGTAAACCGGAGGTTCGCCAATGTTCATGAGCCATTTGCCCATGCCGGTATTGGAGATTTTTTCTCCGGCCCCGTACATGCTTAAAAACAGGCGTATGCCTGCCCAGCCTTTGTTGGGGCGCTGACGCAGGATGTCGTAATCATCATCGCTTTGGCTGGCTTTGCCGTTAATGGTGATGTTGTTTTCAATCAGTAGGGGTTCCGTGTGGCTTGCTTGCTGCAGGCCGGAACAAGAGGAAAAGGCGAGCAGCAAAACCGCTGCACGAGAAAAGGAATGTATTTTAGCTCGAAATTCAATCACTGTGCTCACCAAAAATCAGGAAAAACTCATCCGAAGCCTTTCCGTTCGAAAGAACCGAAAAAAGACCGGGCTATTCGTCGCTGAGGGAATGAAGTTAGTCACAGATTTCCTCAACAGTGGCCTTGTTGCGGAGAATATTTTCGTGGTGGACAGTGCCGATGCTCAAGAGATCACAGGACCCGTCGAGTGGATTAGCGAGGCTGAAATGAAGCGCATTACGTTTTTAGAGACGCCGTCGCCCGTGTTGGCGGTGTTTGAGGTGCCGCAGGCCGAGGAGCTCGATTGGGCGGGCATGGTGCTCGTGTTGGATCGCTTGCAGGACCCTGGTAATGTGGGTACCCTGTTGCGTACGGCGTTGTGGTACGGCATTACGAATGTGGTGGCCTTGACCGGTACGGCGGACTGTTGGTCGCCAAAGGTGGTGCAGAGCAGCATGAGTGCATTGGCGCAAGTGAAGGTGCATGCGATGGACGAAGGCGAGTTTTTAAGTGCGGTAAAGGAGTCTGGGGCCCAATTAGTGATTGCGGACATGGCCGGAACCCCTGCGCGCGGATTTAATTGGACCCAAAAAACAGCTCTAGTGCTGGGCAATGAAGGCCAAGGCGTGTCCCCTGTGCTGAAAGAGATGCGTGATGCGACCATTACCCTGCCGGGTGATGCGAGTAAGATGGAAAGCCTGAATGTGGCTGTGAGTGGCGCTACGCTGCTTTACGAGTACGCTGTTTCGCAAGCCTAGCCTTGTATTGAAGGTTCAATAGCACCCCGCCAATGACCATGGCGATTCCCAAAAACATCGTGCCGTTCGGGACGAAATCGAAGAGAAGAATGTCCCAGGTGAGGGCGAAGATGACCCCAACGTATTTTAGAGGAGCGACGGTATTGACCTCCGAGCTTTGGTAGGCTTTGGTCATGTAGACTTGGGCGAATTGGGTCAAGATTCCAACAGCGATGAGAAGCAGCCATTCTATGCCTACGGGGGTGGTCCAATTAAAAAAGCTGAAACCAATCATCACAGGAGTGGCCACGAGCGGGAAGTACATGACAACGACCAGAGGGGCCTCATTTTTGAGTTTGCGGATGGCGTTGTAGGCCAAGCCTGAGAACACACTCGAAACAACCCCAAGCAGGAGCAGGTCCGTAGGGATTTGGGCACTGGACCCCTTGATGATAACGATGCCGGCGAAGGACAGGACGAAGAATCCCCATTGTGCCCATCGCGTTTTTTCCCCGAGCAGGAATCCCGCAATAAAGGCGGTGAAAAAGGGGCTGAGGTATTGGATGGTTACGGCAGCGCTCAGCGGCATTTTCTGTATGGTGTAGAAGAAGATGGTCAGGGCTGTGGTGCCTGCAATGCCTCGGATCAACAACCATTTCTTGTCATTTCCCCACGGGTTGATTTTTCGCCTGCGCAGCAGCACATAACTGATCAATAGAGTAATGATGGATCGGAACAGGACCAATTCCGTTGCCGGGATATTGGGCAAGAATTTGATCATGAGGTTGACCCCGGCGAAGCAGCCGACAGAAATCAACATGTACTGTACGCCCTTGTGCACTATTCGAAGGTGAAGTTGATGAGAACGGCGCGGTTGCGAATGCCATCCAGGGCGCTGACTTGTGGGGTGCCGTCTTGCACCAACAAGTTTGTCAATCCCCAAGATGCGCGGATCTGAGGTGAAAACTTGAAGTATTCAAAGTAGAAATCCGTGCCGAATCCTATCTCATAATCCGCGGTGTGGCGCTGCAGTTTGAATAGGTTGTCGTCCACTACCTTGGCTTTAGACGCGAGGTCGTTGGCGTATCGAATGCCGCCCATGAGGTACAGGCGGTAGTTGTCGATGCGGACACTTTTGAATTTGAGGTGGAGGGGAAATTGGACGTACGAACTCTCGATCTGGCGGCTGATCGTTTTGCGCTCATTGGTGAACGGGTCGTTCATGTCAAAGTGCAGGTTGCGCACTGTGGCTGCAAAGCCTGGGGTAAAGCGCAAGTCGAAATGCTCGCTGAGTCGAAGGTTCGAAATGATATTGATGTTGTAGCCGGGCAAGGCCTCGCTGGTCAATCCATAGATGCCATCCACCTCGGTGAGGTTTTTGGTGTCCATGGTGAAGTTGTACCAATTCAGTCCAATATGGAAGCCGAAGTGCAGCTCGTTTTTGTCGTACAAGGGTTGGTTGCGCAATCGGGCAAATTGGGCCGAGAGCGCCGAAGGCAACGCCAAGAACAATAAAAGGAGCTTGAGATTCTTCATGAGAAGGTAAACGCTGAAACGCCTATTTTCTTGCTTGATAGATGGTCGCGATGCCGAAAGTTACGGGCTTGGTTTTTACCGGCTTCAATCCTGCATCGACCAATTCTTTTTCAAAAGCCGCCCCATAAGGAAAGGCTGCGACACTCTCCGGAAGGTAGGTGTAGGCACGAGGGTCCTTAGAAATGAGCTTGCCAATAGTGGGCAGTACAGCCTTGAAATAGAACCAGTACAGCTGCTTGAATGGGAAGTGCTTGGGGGTGCTGAATTCCAGCACGACGAGTTGTCCTCCAGGTTTCAACACGCGTTTCATGTCGCTCAAGCCGTTTTGCAGATTCTGGAAGTTGCGCACGCCAAAGGCAACGGTGATGGCATCAAAAGTGTTGTCCGCGTAGGGCAGGTTTTCACTATCGCCTAGTTCCAAGACAATCTTCTTGTCCAAACCTTTTTTCTGCACTTTTCCGCGGCCCACTTCGAGCATACCTTCGCTAATATCTGCGCCGGTAATACTTGCGCCTGTTCCTTTTGCAAGGGCGATGGCCAAATCTGCCGTTCCGGTAGCCACATCCAGTACAAGCGACGGTTCGTCAGCAGCCACCATCTTGACCACTTTCGTACGCCAGCCCTTGTCGATGTTCAACGATAAGAGGTGGTTCAACAAATCATAGCGCTTGGAAATGTTGTTGAACATGTCGGCAACTTGCTCTTTTTTGTCCGATTTAGGGTCGTAGGGTTTAATGTTTTCTGCTCCCGCCATTTTTACTGAATTGATGCGCAAAGGTAGGCCATAGGACGTAACTTCGCAGGTATGAGTAGAAGAAGAGAACAGTCATCGAATCCGGACGAGAAAAAACGGAAAATGTTGACCGCCAAAGATTTGGGACAGCTCCGTAAAATCATGGCCTATGTGAAGCCGCACGCCGGACTTTGGGCCCTTGGATTTTTCTTCCTCTTGATCACCATGGGCAC
>CALDGA010000175.1 GCA_937942085.1 uncultured Flavobacteriales bacterium | reverse complement strand
TGGAAGGATTTTTCGTTCCCTGTGTATTTGCAGGAGAGTAGGACCTTCCCCGTGGAATTGGTCGGAGGGCGTAAGGTGAATGTGGTGACGAAATTGCACAATCCGGCTGTCAGTGCGCAGCGCAAGTGCGATGGACTTATCCCGTTATTGGAAGCCAAAGGTGCGTTGAAGCACGTTCGCATTGGAGAGGCACCAAGTTTGTTGGTGGATGCATCTCTGTTTAAATCGGTACTTTTAGAAGAATATAGAAGAAACGGGGTGACCATGTATACCCCGGAAGGCACATGAAAAATTTAGTCCTTACTGGAGCAGGAGGGGGTATGGCGAAGGCCATGCTGCCGGAACTAGCCAAGCTTGGCTACCGATTATTGTTGACTACAAGAGCGGTGGATTCGTTGCGCGAGCATTGCGAGCGCGAGGGAATCGAAGCCCAGTGCTTTGGCGCGGACTTGACCTCTGATGAAGAGGTAGGGGCGCTTTTTGCGTGGGTAGAGCAGCACGGCGGTTGTGATGTACTCATTAATAATGCCGGTATTGCACATGCCGCTGCATCTTGGAAGCTCGAGGCTGCGGAGATGTCGCGCTTGATGGATATTAATTTCTTGAGTGCCGTACGTTGTACCCAGCAGGCCTTGGTGCACATGCGCGCCAAGGGGAGCGGGCAAGTTATTTCCATCAGTAGTGTGGTGGCGCACAAGCCTTCTTTTGGTACCAGTGCTTATACGGCTTCGAAGAGTGCGGTAGAAGGATATATGCGCGGTGTGGCCATCGACCTTGCCCAGAAGGGTATCACGGCCAACACCATTGCCTATGGATATATGAATGCAGGCATGTTGCATGAGGTGCCTGAGGAGTTGTTGGCCCAAGTAAAAACAACCATTCCTATGGACGCCTTTGGCCGTCCCGAACAGATTGTAGAGGCCATCCGCTATTTGCTGGGCAGCGAGTATACCACGGGTCAAACCCTACACGTTAATGGAGGACAATGGATGCCGTAGTAGCCATATATACGACGCAGGATAGTCCGCGGTTTAGGTGGGCGACCAAGGTTTTGCTGAGCACGGCTATGGGCGTGTCGTATGTGGTGTACAAGGAATGGGAAGCGTTCGATCAAGCCGAGGGGTTTAAAATCAACTATAGCGCTAACCAGATGGAAGGAGTCTTTCAGATCCTTCCTCATCAACTTATTTGGGAGCAGGATATCGTGGAGCAGGAACTCTCTGCAGGACAATGGAAGGGGATTCCAACCGTATGTCAACGCCAGGTGGGCGATTTGCCCTTTGATCCTATGGCAGCTACCTTTTTCTTAGTGTCGCGATATGAGGAATACCTCCCTTTTATAGGTGATGCACACGGACGCTTTCCAGCCAAGGAGAGTTTCGCCTATAAGAACAATTTTTTGGGACGTCCAGTGGTCAATCAATGGGCATTGGCCTTAGGAAAACTTTGGTTTGGAGAATCTTTTGACCTGAGCCCGCGTTATCAATATTTGACGACTGTAGATATAGACAATCTTTTTGCGTTCAAAGGAAAGGGTGCTTTCCGCACCTTGGGTGCCGTTGCAAAGGATATAATGGCCTTTAATTTTAAGATGTTACGTATGAGGTTGGGGACATTGCGGAATAAGCGCCGCGATCCCTATGATACTTTTGGAATGCAGCGCGACTGGAATAAGAGCGCTGGCGTGAACATTCTGTACTTCATGCTATTTGCAAAGTTTGGCCCTAAAGACCGCAATGTGAGTCCGAACAGCAGTGATGCTGCCATTACTTTGAGAGAGATAGCGGATTGGGCTATGGTGGGCATTCATCCCAGCTACGCATCAAATAGTGATTTGGAGGTGGTGGGTAAGGAACGGAAGATGTTGCAGGATGTGGTGCGCCGACCTGTAATGCAAAGCCGACAACATTACTTGCGTCTGCGAACGCCGCATACCTTTAGGAATTTGATAGAATTGGGCCTCAAAGACGAACACAGCATGGGCTACACGGAATTGCCCGGGTTCCGTGCGAGCATCGCTTCGGCCTACACCTTTTACGATGTTGAACAAGAAATGGAGCTGCCGCTTAATATGCATCCTTTTGTTTTTATGGACGTGACATATTATGGGGACACCTATTTAAATGTTGGTGCCGAGGAGGCCTTGGCGGCGATGAAGCAGTGGGTACCCGTAGTTAAAGACGTTGGCGGCACGCTCATTTCAGTTTGGCACAACCGGACTTTTAGTGAATTTGAGCCGCAATGGAAGGGTTGGGCTGAGGTCTATAAATCCTTTATCGATGCGGCCAAACCTTAAATACATTCCACATGCCGAGATCGATTTCGAACGTTGGGATCGATGTGTGGCTTCCACAGCACATCCGCAACCTTATGGGTTTAGCTGGTACCTGAATTGGGTAGCCCCATCCTGGGATGCGCTTGTTTATGGGGATTACGAAGTGGTTTTTCCGTTGTTTCCTAGAGAGAAAAACGGGATTTCTTTCACCACGCGTCCTTATGGGACACAGGCTGTAGGCCCGTATTCGACCATTCCGTTGTCCGCACAGTGGGTAGAAGCGTTGATGGAGGAGGCGATGAAACATTTTGCCTACGGGGAATTCTTTCTTTCACCCGGCGTGGCTTTCCCGTCCCATTGGACCCCTGAGAAGTATTCGAATTTTATTTTGTCCACCAAGGCCACCTATGAGGAATTGGCCACTGGATATAGTGCGCAGACGAAGCGCAACCTGAAAAAGGCACAAAAGAGTTCCTTGGAATCTGCGCAATGGGCTACTACCCAAGATGTCGTGCGTTTGTGGAAACAAAATACCCAGGACAAGACCGCTATTACCGCTGAAAACATAGATAGTTTATCCAAGGTCTTGGAGTTTTGCTTGTACCAGAAAAGAGGCGTACTGCTGGCCGTATATGATGAGGGAAATACTCTAGTTGC
>CALDGA010000174.1 GCA_937942085.1 uncultured Flavobacteriales bacterium | reverse complement strand
CTTTCGGGTGCAACAATCCGCACACATAGGCAGCCGTTGACACTTTACAGTTTTCCCAAAGCGTTTCGGTAACGCTACATCCACCGATGACATGTCTTCGTTCAAGCACACAAACTTTCAACCCTGCTTTTGCCAAATACGCCGCTGCAATCAAGCCATTGTGACCTGCACCGATAACGATTGCGTCGTATTGTCGCAACATCGCTCATCACCAATTCCCAATTCACCAATTACCGATGCACCAATTGCTAATTCGCCAATTGCCAATATGCCGACTTGCCGACCTCCGCGTCCCTCGTCCCATCCGTAATTGTGTTCACGATAGCGTGAACTTGTGTTATAATTTGCGGTGCTGAAAAGTGGAGGGATGCCCGAGCGGCCAAAGGGGCCAGGCTGTAAACCTGGTGGGCGCCGGCCCTTCGGAGGTTCGAATCCTCCTCCCTCCACCATTTCGCCTTTTACGCCTTCCCAACGGAACTTGACAATCACTTATGAAGGGATGTTCGCTTGAAAAACTGTTCACCAACGACTTTAACGGCTCATCCTTTCATAGCCTGTTGCCACCAGTTTGCATCTCGTTGACGCCCAACTGCTTCAAACCTTCCTCAAATCTTTTGCGATGCTCTTCAGGGATTTCCGTCTCAGAGGACAAAGTGACCAAAATCCGCAATTTGTCTCTCAGCACTGGATAGGCTCTCGCCAGTTGCACCACCATTTGCCCAAGTTTCCCCAACTTATCCCAACTGATGGAGAAGGTGAGTTGGTAGACACCTTCAGGGGGAGGAGGCGGTGGTGGAGGTGGCAGGACAACCCGTCGCAGCATCCCTTTGACCAAGACCTTTTGCCACTCTTCTCCTTCCCTGAGCGTTTCCATCTGGACAGTTTGTCCATCAACTTCCAAACTCCAATTCTGTTGTTTCAAACCGCTTAATGCCTCAATGAAGTCAGCATCAAAAGCAGCCTCATCAAGTTCGCTATATTTCGCCCGAACTTTATTGTAAACTTCGTGCAGGCTGGCTTCTTTCCTTTCGCCAAGCGCTTCAAGCAAATCTTCAACGGTAATGGTAGGTTTAGACGGTTCCTCAACGAACTCAACGAAACCTTTTTGCACCTTCCACAGCCCTTGTTCTTCGCCCTTCTTCAGCGTCTCTTTCAAGACCTGTTCGTCCCGAATCAATTTGCCCAACTTTTCCTTCAGTTCCTGCACCTTGACTTTTTTTCTGCCATATGCCAACTGCTCAACATGTTGCGTTGTCAACTCGCTGACCTCAAGCCACCGCAAAACTTCATCATCGTTTTCAATTTCTGGGATGGATGTGAGCAGCCAAATCTCCTCGCCTTTACGCAGGGCGAAAACACCCTTTTGGACGCCTTCTCGGATGGCTTGTAGGACGACATCGGCTTTGGTGATTGCAGGCAAGTGGGGATACATGCCAAATGCTCCCTTCAAATCCCTAACTTTTTTGCTTCTTTCGTTTTCGCCAAAGGTGTAGCGAACCAATCTTTCGGGCATCAGTGAAGGAATCAACTTGCCAACTCGGTCACTTTGCAGGAAGTTGCGGACCCTTTGCGAAAGAGAGGTTTCGCCTACCGTTGCCGTGCCCAAATCCTCCCACTTTAAACCTTCGCTCGTCGGGTAGACGAGCCACCTGTAAGCGTTGAGCAACTTCGTTGGCAGTTGCCTTTCAACTCCTCGCAACCGTTCCTCCAAATCTTGACGCTTTCGCTTGCTCAATCCTTCCCACTGCTCCCTCTTCACCTCTTCCATCGCCAGTTTCCGCTTTAATCCCTCATGACCGTAGAGAAGTTCGTTTAACGCTCTTTCTTCGGCGACGACGAAGAAGAGTGTGTTTCGGTAGGTTCGTGGTGTTTCTCCCCGATACTCCCACCACTCCTTCACGGTTTGTTCTGTCCTTTCGTTGCCCTTCAAAAATTCGGTGGGCATGACAACCAGTTTCAATGCATCGTCGTCGGAGATATCTCGGCTGCTTTCGGGGAAGAGGTAGGCTTTGAAGGTGTCAGCCTTCGTGGCGGTTTCCAGCAAACCCTTTAGCGCTTGCGAAATTTTGTCATCAGTGATTCGTTCCATCTGGTCTTGCACAATTTTCTCCAAACTCGGTTCAAGCCCAAAGAAGAGCAACCCACCCTCTTCCTCCAAATACCAGCATCGTTCCCGCAACTTAGTCAACGCTTCATCAACGGGTGCGCTTTCGGTATCAGGGTGCCAGACGGCAACTCTTAGCCATTCCCGCTCTATTCCACGCCTCAAGCCCAAAGTTCCTTCTTCCTCTTCTTCTTGCCTTGCTCCGTGATGGGAGGCGAGGAAAATCGTTGTTGCCAACTTCGTCGCTATCTTCAAAGGTTTGAACTCCTCGCCCAGACTGTCATCAATTTCTGCAGCGTGAGCAGTTCCATCGGTGATGTCGGCGCTCAAGACGCTGTTATATCGGTCGTCAATCACTCGCAGCAACATCTGGCGCACTTCACCGCTAAGGTCAACATCACCTGGGTGAATGAGTGGGGAAACAGATTTGCCGTGAAGGTCGCGGACGACTTGTGCCAAAAGCCTCAAAACTCCTCTTGTGCGCTGGAAACTTTCAATCGTTCCCCACCTCTCCCGCAAAAGGTCAATGAGAAGCGGATGGAAGGGGTAGGCTTTGAAAATTCGCTCGCGGTAAGCAACTTCCCGAACGACCTGTGGGAGCAACCTTCCATGCTGCCTATAGAACTCGGCGTAAGCGCTGGCGACTTCTCTGTGAACCTCTTCATTGCCCAAAGACTTGAACAACCTTTGCCTGATGACTTCGTAAACTTCCAAGCCCCTCACTGGTGCAAAGGGGCGCTCAACTCGCCCGAAAATCTGTTGAAGTTGACGCAGCGCTGCATCGCCCGCCTTAATGCCATAAGGGGCGCTTGAAGGCAATGTGGCGACGATGACGCAATTTGGGATTTGACTCGCAGCAACGGTCAACTCCTGCCAGAAGGTGTGAACTGATTGCCAATCCTTTTCTCGGTCGTAAAGTTTAGCGCTGTAAAGGGCAAGTTCGTCCAGCAAAATCAATGTCGGTTGACCGTCCAGAATTTCCCTCAGTTTATCCGTGCCGGGCGAAACCCTTTGCTCGTCGTGCTTTGCCACCGCTTCGTAAACGCCCAACTGCTTCATCAAGTGCCCCAATGGAGTGAAAGGTGGTTGGTCGGGCAAAGGGTCAACGGCATCGCCGACGAAAACCGCAACACGCCCCTTCACAGGTTCGCCCACCCTTCTCCCCAGTTGCTTTACTTTGTCAAGGTGCTTGATTTGGTCAAAGTTTTTGAAGAAGTGCCAGAGCAAAATGAGAGTATGGGTCTTGCCACCACCGAATGGGGTTTGCAATGTCAAGGTTGAGTTGCCTTTCCCCTCCCTCAACCGCCTCAAAACCTCGCCGATTAACTGCTCCATGCTGCTTGTGATGTGGGTTCGTTGGAAGAAGCGTTCAGCATCTCGGTAATCGTCGGGTGCTTTGTCTTCCACTACAGCCCACAAATTTGCGGCGAATTTTTCCTCCGTCAATTCACCGCTCAAAACATCTTCGTGCGGGGTTGCCACTGACCACCAATGAGGCAAAGTCATTGCCCCTCACCTCCGAAATCAAAACTGGCTTGTTCGGATTCAACTTCAATCCGACCTGCTTCAGCACCTCGCCAAACCAATAACCCTTGCAGCCATTGCCTTTCTTTGTCGCCTTCAGGCAAAATGTCGGCAAGGGATTGGGCATAGCGCCAGAAAGAATCCCTGCTGCCGTAAGTTTGAGCGAGGTGATTTTGCAACGCTTCGTAATTTCGCTCTGACCAAAGTCGCAAGGCATAGTGAAGGGCGTCAATCATCGTGTCAAAGGATGGAAAGCGAAACTCTTCATCCTTGCGTTCGTCTGCAGGCAAAACTTGAACGGTAGCGCCATTTGAACCTCTCTCTATCCGAATGAACTTCCACTGCTCCCAATCTCCTCGCTTGACACCTTCAGCGCCAACGATGGCTTGGGCAATCAAGCGAGCGTCATCGTAAGGGACTTTCGGGACGCGGGATTTTGGCTTACTCTCTTCCTCATCTTCATCAGTTATCGGTTCGGCAGGAACCTCGTCCTCCCGAGGTTGAAGTTTGGTGGAAGCCTCATCTTCTCTTTTCTGCCCGTTGAAAGTCCAGCGCCATAGCATGTAAAAGCGGGAAGCCTCGTCAATGTCGGAAAGGTTGGGGTTTTGAAGGATGTGCTCCAATGCTTTTTCGGCTACGATTCGCCTCACTTCAGAAAGCAAATCAGAAACTGTTGCGGGTTCCCCCGTCGGTTTCTCAATGCGCTCATATCGCCCGAAAACTTCAACAGCAGGACCGATGGCGCTCATGAAGAAGTCAGCACCTCGCAAACCTGCCTGCCAGAAATATTCAAGGCGTTCGGAGATGCGTTCCTGCATTTCTTGCAACACCTTCGGGTAGTCGCCAATATCACTCGCCGTCCGCTTGCGACAAACCATGAGGACTGATGAGAGAAGCGCCGCTGACGCTTGCCCCCGAAGTCTCATCCCCATCTCCGTCTTGACAGGCCAGGAAGCGGTCATCATCAGCCCAGCATTGAGCAAGGCATTGATGATGGCATCCCAAGCCTCAACACTCTTGTGAGCGAAAACAATGACTGCGATTCCATCGTCTTTCAGCACGCGAGCGATTTCGCGGAAGGCTTGGGTCAAACCTTCCTCAAACCACTGCTTTGCTGCTTCCATGCTTCCACCTCTACGCACTGTGTCGGCAACCAGTTCTTCCTCTTTTGGCGTTAGCGGCGTCATGAAAAGTTCAGGGTAAAGGTCTCCGACCGTGCGCTTGAGCCAGACATAGAAAAAATCGCTTAGGTCGCTGTAAGGCACATTGTCGTAATATGGTGGGTCGGTGATGATGGCGTCAAAGAATTTGTCTGGGTAGGGCAAATGCATGGCGGAGCCTTGCAAAACTTCAACCATCATATCATCACCACCTCGCTAAGGATGCGTTCCCGAAGTTCTTTGCGGATGGAAGCCTTACGAACTAAGTCCACCCGAACGCCCAGCAAGCGGGATAGGTAGTTCTCCAG
>CALDGA010000173.1 GCA_937942085.1 uncultured Flavobacteriales bacterium | reverse complement strand
AGCGGCTTTTCCATTTCCCCGAGCCCTGAAGCTAGCTTCGGGCGCTTGGAAATGAAAAAGCCCCGCAACTTTCGTTGCAGGGCTTTTATGGTTCTTTGTGACCGCGTAGGGATTCGAACCCCAAACCTTCTGATCCGTAGTCAGATGCTCTATCCAGTTGAGCTACGCAGCCAGCCTTTCCCGTATGGGGTGGCAAATATAGACCAAAAAGTTAATTGCAAAAGTCCCTTGGGGGATTTTTTGATGGGAAAATGAGTCCCTTATTGAACCTCAACGGTAAGGCCTACATCGCTCATGAGGGCAGCCTTTTGTTGAAGTTCTTCAATGTCGCCGGTCATGACTTGACACTTGCCCTTGTAGTGGGTGATCCAAGCACATTGTTCTGCTTGTTCCTCAGTGTGTTCGCATACTGTGCAGAGGACGTCAATGACAAAATCAAAGGTGTTCTCGTGATCGTTGAATAGGACAAGAGAACGTTCCGTTTGAAGAACGGTTTGTTGTTGACCTTGAAATTGCTCTTTCGTGCTCATGAATTCAAATTTATATGCTAGGCACCATTTTATGCAAGCTTGGGTGAAAAATTATTCACCTTAATCTTCGATGCCGAATCTGCGTTTGAGGAGCATGATTTTTCCTTTTCCTGCCAAGTTGTAGGAGAAGCCGGGTTGATCCTTTTTCGCTGCAACGCTGCGGTCCTTAGTGTCCTTGGCGAGGATGGCATCGTTAAAGGTATCGTCAGAGGAGCGAATGCTCATCAAATTACCCTTGTAGTTGATGAAAAGGAAATCTGTGCCATTATCGAGGTAGAGCGTGAACTCTCCTCCTCTGCTTCGCTCTTTAATTTCAACCAAACAATCTACTTTGGCAAAAACTGGCACGTTGTAGATGTTTTGGATGATCGCCTCGCCATTGCCTTGGAAGGATTTGTATTTGCCGCTGTAGCGCATAGATATATTACCTAAAACCATTGAATTTCTAAATTCTTTCGGAAATCTGTCATTTCCATCGAATTGACTAAAATCATCCAAAAATTTTGAACCATCCTTTATGCCTAAAAGGGAATATATACCCTCTTGATAGTTAAAATCATCAACTATATCAGCGGCTGAAAAATCAGTAAAAAGTTTTGCTACATTTTCCCATTGATCTTTATCCAAAGGCGCTTCAATCGTCCAAACAGCATCAATCGTAACCTCATCCTTGTTGAGATAATGATGTGCTGCACCACCCATGTAACTCTTTACCAACCCTGTGTTACTCAAAATTTTCAATGGGCCTGTTCCATATAGTTCACAATCGTAATTATAGAAGATTAAATACGGATCTGGGGTTCGGGAATCTTTAAGTTTTGACGTTGTCGTAATTACATAGCCTTGCTCTTCGAAATCATAAAACAAAACACCATTTGCACTGATTAATTCAATATCACGACGGTCGGCGTATTTGGACAGGAAATTACTATGACCGCCTAAACTATCTTGAGAAATGTAAATACCGTTAAACGTGTTATCCGCTAGACTCGTAGGATCGTTTTCCGGAAGTTCAATTACAATATCTGTAGGATCAATTTCGGAGGCGATATCGTACCACATGCTTTGCAGGTTCTTGCACTCGTTTTGGAGCTTGATGGAACCGAGGTAGAACATAGGGATTTCATCAGCGCGCAAGGTGATTTTCCCACGGTAACCGAAATAAGGGCTTAGGTAGAATTCATCAGATTCGGCGATGGTAGCCTCACCTATGGTGGTCCCTGAAGTATCGGGTTTAATGCTCTCAAAGGCAATGGGCCAAATACTTCCTTCCTCATCTTCATAATCGTACATCCCGTGTGCGGTGTATCGGTATTTGCCGCGAATTCGGACAACGGATTCGTAGAATTCGTGTAGCTCACTAAATCTATTCGCGAAAATTCGGGCGTTTTCAAGCGGGTCCATTTCAGCATTCATACGGATGACGACATATCCACTGTCGGGCAAGACGCGGCAATCGGCCACGTCAATTTCCGGAACATCGAACGCTTCGAGGATGCTAGGCGCCAAAGAGAATCGGGCAAATCCGGCAGTGAAGTCTAGGCTATCCTGGAGCGGATGGGTACTGACCATATAGGCCTCGCCCTCGTTATTGTGTTTGATGTCCACCGTTGCTTTGTCCATCTTCCATTCGGCGTGGTCCATGTAGGCCATGTATTGGTTTGCAGGGAATTCAATGGTACTATAAGGGTTAAGCTTATCGAAGAGACCCAATTGTTCATCAAAGTTCACATCACAAGAGGCATCCAACATCTGGAAGGCCCATTCCTCGTTCTCGAGCTTGGTTTTTACACGAAAGTCTTGGGCTGCGGAGGTGAAGGAGCGATGGAAGAATTGGTATCCCTCATTTTCACTATTATGCTTCGCGGTACCATAACGTAGCTCCCCTGTCCCAAAAAGTCCTTTTCCGCCATAGCGCAACTTGCCCTCTGCAACCACTTCAGGTTCGCCATACATATCAAATGGAACATTACGCGACTCGATCTCCAGCTCGTCCTCATAAGGCAACCAAAGGAATGGATTATCTGTGCCTTGAACAAAAGGATAACCACTTCCCATGGTCGTATTTTCGGTAATTCCAAAGGTGGTTGCACGCCCGGAAGCTTGTTTTGGGAAGAACAATATATCCTTACTCACTAAGTGGCTTTGTCTATATTCAATACTACCCTCAGCACGCAACCCTTTACCAGATAATGCCAATGAGCCTTCAAAAGTCCCAGAGTTCTTGAAGACTGGGGTTGGGGGCATTTGGGTTTGGAAACCAAGTGAATAATCTGGCATCACCATCAACGGCTGGGGAAATATTGGGAAGATATCAGCACTATGGAAGGTAGCATCGAACAACAATCCGTCCGTAGTGGCATTGTCGAGAGAATCAATGGTGAATGGTTCTACAGCCATATAGAAACCGCTGCGTTCGTAAACTCCATTATGAATGCGCGGATTATCGTAGTAGACGAAGGAGTTGTTAAGGGCTTCGAAGATGGGGTATTCCGGATAGTATTCTTTTGAACTTTTGTTATCTGCTTGGTCAATGCGCAGACGCCCCTGAAGGTCTGAAAGTACGGTTTGCACGTTGACCAGCGCCGCACGCTCGCCCGGTGGCGGGTTGAACTCCTTTACTTTGAAACGCATCGAATCGATGCGCGGCATATCAATCATAAAGTTATCATAATTGAAAGCGTAGTCCGTTCCCCAGTAACTAAAGAGACCCGCGTTAATGCGGCCGTCAAAGTTGAAGTTCATTCCGCGGTTGACCGTAATAAGCCCTCCTTTGGGAAAGAGGTTAACCTCCTGAGAATCACTGACAGCAATCATCCCAATACCTGCGATATTCATTTGGTAATTGAGCAAACTAACTTGGGCGTTGTTACCTTGCTCAACGCGAGAAACGAATTGAATCACATCATAATCTCTCTTGCCTTGCCAGTTCAGTAAGTATTCAAACAACCGATCCGTTAGCGTGATGGTTTGTTGGTCTTGGTCGAAGGTTACAAAACCTTGAATGGCCATTTCATAAAGGAATTTCTCTCCCTGGTCCAAAGGCATACGAAGGGCATAAATCAGGTCCTTTAGCGGTACATTATTATACCCCCATGGGTAGGCTGCATCTCTCAGATTCATTAACGGATGTGTTTGTTGTAAACCTGCGATTTCCTCCATACGCGAGATGCGGAAGAATTGCTTGCTTTCAAATACAGCAGCCTGCATAGATCCGAGATTAAGGTTGCGGAAGTTTAGTACAGGAGTGCCTTGGTTCCAAACTAATTGATCCACGTTTACTTCCATCGCATGATAGCTGTCAATCCAAGAGGTCAATCCTAATCCGGTTTTGTAGCGCAAAATGCGTAGCTGTCCCGAGCGAGGATCATAGCGAACCTCACAGTGTGGGTGATAGATACTATCCTTATCCAAATGTGCCACCACCTCTACTTGTTTAGATGCTATGAGGCTGTCTTGGAACCCAAAACGCCCTCCTTTTAAGGTGATGACCGTATCGGTTTTATAGGTAAAGACCAATTCTCCTAGAGTACTATCTGGGCTGATGCCGTAGAATTGAGCACCTATAACTCCTAAACCACCTTTGAAGTGAACATCTGGAAAAATATGCTCGATAAGATAATCGTTACGTTCGCTCGTAAATTGTGGAAATCGCTTGGTAATGGTCCCCGTCATGCGGTCCTCCAAGGTGCCTTTGATGGGTTCTGAATAAAGATTATAGGCATGTAATACCGCTTTAGCCTGGTATCCGCCTTTGTTCACATCTAAGGTCCATGTACCCAATTCCGCATAGCGCTCGTCCTCCGGCACCATCACTCGGGACCAAAAGACGGTACCGCCCTCACCTTCGATAAGATTTTTTTCTGGGTAATACTTGAAGTTGGCTCCGATGATTTGCGTACTGTCATCGAGGTAACGACCGTAAAGGTCTTCCGATTCAAACCTGTATACTGGGGTGCCGTCCTCGAATGAAAAGCCCCATACTGCGTAGGGCGCGCTCCAAACAAAATCGTGAGAATCGCCAAAGATATGCTTGCTATAGTTGAGGTACTGCTGATGGATGTAGTCCCTTATCTTGGTGGATGGGTTCTTTTTAGAATAAGTCAGAAGGTGCTTTGCCATCTGCTCAGCACTTCCAAAGGCCTCGCCTTCATAAATATCGTAGGTAAGTCGGATAAGTTCCTCCCAAACCTCGGCTTTAACTAGGCGCTTGCGAATGAGTTGATTGCTCAAATCTATCCACAACTCCCCGAACTCGTCGACCGCTAACATGATATTCGGTAAAAGGCTGTCCTGATACAGCGACTTTTGCTCCTTGTTCAGGTCTATGAGTTCGAGAAATTCGTCTTGGAAGAGTTCGAGCTCGGAGAATCGGACCACCTTCTGGGCGTGAAGCCCCAGGCTGAATAGAAGCGCAACAAGTAGTCCAATTCTTCGCATTACTTTCTCATTTTAACACTGCGCCACTGATCGCGCCCTTTAATGCCCTCGTAGGTTAGTCCCGCACCCTCGGCACGTTCGCGAAGGGCAGGCACATTTTCCTCGTAAAAACCACTGAACAAGATTGTACCACCGTCCGCCAAAGCGGCCACATAGCCGTCCATGTCCGAGAGGAGCACATTGAGGTTGATGTTGGCATAGATCAAATCATAGGTATCATTGATGGCTTCCGCCCCACCTTGGTCGCAGCTCATGGCAATGGCATTTCGCTCCGCATTTTCCAGGGTATTTTCCACGCACCAAGTGTCAATATCGATACCGTGAATGTGAGCCGCACCACGCATCCCGGCAAGGATGCCTAGGATTCCTGTTCCACAGCCCATGTCGAGTACTCGCAGGCCCTCGGTCGGCAACTCCAAGGTCCACTGAATCATCATGTGGGTGGTTTGGTGGTGGCCGGTACCAAAGGACATCTTTGGCTCGATCAACATGAGGTGCTCGTAACCTTGTTTTGGCGTGTGGAAAGGAGCGTGGATGTACACGCGACCGTCCACATCAATAGGATCAAAGTTTTTCTCCCACTCCGCATTCCAGTTCACTTGCTCGATTTCTTGCAAGGTATAAGTGACCTGAACACCGTCCCATTGAAGGGTCTCGGCGATGGTATCAGAAGAGAATTGGTCCTTTAAAATGTACGCCTGAAAACCATCCTCGGTATCGGTGAAGGTATCAAAGCCCAATTCCCCGAGCTGTGCAATAAACACATCGCGGAAGGGTTCCAAGGGAACGACAGTTGCGGTCAATTCAATGTACACTGGGGTTTCCGACATTAGGCTTCGGTTCTAGCTTTTACGATCGCTGTGAAATCTGCTGCGCTCAATGAGGCGCCGCCGATCAAACCACCGTCGATATCTGGTTGCGCGAATAATTCTGCTGCGTTGCCTGGCTTACATGAGCCGCCGTACAATACCGAAATATCTTGGGCCGCTTCACCGCCAAAACGTTCTACTAACCAAGCACGAATACCAGCGTGCACTTCTTGTGCTTGTTCTGGAGACGCAGTTTCACCTGTACCAATAGCCCAAACCGGCTCGTAAGCCAAGATGATGTTGTCCATATCTTCTTCTGAGAAGCCTTCCAAACCTTCGGCACATTGGCTGAGGATCACGTCCATGTAGTTGCCGCTCTTGCGCTCTTCCAAGGTTTCACCGATGCAGTAGATCGCGGCCAATTCGTTGTTCAATGCCTGACCAATTTTCACTTTGCAGCTCGCGTTGGTCTCACCGAAGTACTGACGGCGCTCGCTGTGGCCGATGATCACAGCGTCCAAATCCAACGAAGCCAACATAGGGGCGCTGATTTCACCGGTGTAAGCACCATTATCTTGTTCGTGGCAGTTCTGTGCAGCGACAGCGATGAATGGATTATCGACCAATTCATTCACTACATCACTCAAGAACACGGATGGAGGAGTGATGATAACACCTGTTTCTCCTACGACTTCTTCCGTCAACGACGACTTCAATTCTGCGACCAAATCCATTGCTTCGTTGTACGTCGTGTTCATTTTCCAGTTACCTGCTACAATCTTTCTTCTCATGATTATTTATTGATGTTGTTGTGTGTTCTTAAAATAGTTCCGCTCGTATTCTTGGGTCGAGCACTGCGTACAGCACATCCACTAACGTCGTTAAGAAAACGAAGATGGCGGCGATGACCATGACGCACCCCATTGTTATTGGCAAATCTCGAGTATTTAACGCTTCCACGAGTAATTTTCCCATTCCATTCCAACCAAAAATAATTTCCACAAATACCGCCCCGGCCAAGAGCGATGCAAACCAACCACTGATGGTCGTGATGATGGGATTCGAGGCCACGGGCAGGATGTGTCGGAAAAAGACTCGGCCTTCCTTTAGGCCTTTGGCTCTTGCGGTGCGCACAAAGTCTTTCTGGGCAACCTGAAGTACGCTATTTCGGGTAAGTTGAAGCACTACACCGATGGGACGAATGCCTAAGGTCAAAGCCGGTAGAATGAGGTTTTTGAGTTGCAGGTAGCGTTCACCGGTATAATCGTCCACGGCATAAAGGGAGCCTGTCAGGTTCAATCCCGTCCAAGGCCCAAGCAGGTATGCAAAAATCCAGGCAAAGAGTACGGCGGTAAAAAAGGACGGCAAACTCATTCCTAGGGCGCTGAAGGCAGTGAGGAATTGGTCCAAAATGCTTCCTTCCCTGTAGGCCACCACGGCGCCAAGCACTCCGCCCACCACGACGGCAAAACCTATGGCCACCAGTGCCAGCAAGGCTGTGTTTGGGAATGTCTGCCCTATGAGCGCGCTAACTTTCTGTCCCTGACGTTGAAAGCTCTCGCCAAAGTCCGGTGCCTTAAACAGCGGGCCTTCCCCAGTGAAGTTCACGGGTGAGATGCGGCCCAAATACTGCACATATTGCACGCTCAGCGGCTGGTCGAGCCCGTACTTCGCACGCACGGCCGCCAGGGCTTCAGGATCGTCGCGCTTGCCCAACATCATTTGCGCCGGATCACCAGGAACAAGCGTAAACAACAAAAACACCAACGTCGCTACACCCCATAGGGTAAGCACAGCGAGGGCGATTTTTTGAAGGGCGAATCGGATCAATTCGGAGTATCGTTATAATGGTATTTCGCAGTGACCGTACCACGCTGGAGCACCACCCATCCTGGGTTAGAACGTACCATCGTCTTCAAGGTCGTTTCGTCGGTAAAGGCAAAAGGCGTCTCGATCGACATGCCTAAAGCTTGTAATTCCTCCGGCATGGAAGCGCTGAGCACCACGTGTGGGATATTGTTTTGAGATAATTGGGCCAATTTCGGCACCACCTTCTCCCATCCTTCCGCGCTGGTCTTCTTCACATTGTAGGCCACAAGCAACCACACTTCGTCCAGCGCCAAAATGCTATCGGTCATATCGCCGTAGTCCGACATCAGACTGAAATCATGTACGGGCGGCTCGTACCCTTCGCTCACCTTAATGGTTTTGCTCAATTCTGAAAGCATGGTCCACTGGGTTTTCTCCCACCACTTCTCATCTACATATTGCTTTGAGGTAATCTCCGTACGCGTGCCGTCCTCCTGTTCCATCGTGTAGATGACTTCATATTGAGGGGGCTCTAGGCCCAATTCCTCCGCAGGTTTCATCCCTTCAATGATGCTCTCTCCCACTGCATACGGACGGAAATCCTTCACCGGCAGGTGGTTCATTACGTAGTAGGTAAATGCCATACATCCCAATAAAATGGACGGCGCTAAAAATCGCACCACAGCTTTGGGGAAGAAATTGATCTGGCTTTTCTCGCCCCACCACAGCAGCGCAATGAGCACACTCAAAACCACATCCTTGTAGAAACTCTCCCATGGGGTCAGTGGAATGGCATCGCCAAAGCAACCACAGTCCGTCACTTGGTTAAAATAGGCACTCCAAAAGGTCAGAAACGTGAAGAAGCCAATCATACCAGTAAGTAGCACCATAGTCCAGCGGCGCTTGATACCCATCAATAAATCTGCCCCCAACAGCACCTCCACAATGACCAACACTATGGCCAACGGCAGCGCTAAAGGCTCCAAAAACGGGATATTCAAGACCGGTTCACTGAAATATTCTTCGAGCTTGAAGGAGAACCCAACCGGATCATTCATCTTCACCAAACCTGAGAAAATGAATAGTCCCCCTACGAGAAACTGAATGACGGGAATGAGAATGCGTTTGATCATAATCCT
>CALDGA010000172.1 GCA_937942085.1 uncultured Flavobacteriales bacterium | reverse complement strand
TTCAACTTTTTGAGAAGAGATTCCACTTTATCAGGATGCTTGGAGATGAGATTATTCTTTTCTGCGCGATCTGAATTAAGGTTGAATAGCTGCAGTGGTGGCAGTTTTTGTTTTTTTGCCGCGGCCTCTCGTGGGGCGCTCCAACCCCCGCTCCCTGCGGATAAACAAAGTTTCCATTCGCCCTCTCTAAAGGAGAATGAGCCGCCAATAGAGTGACTGATGAGCGTCTTTCTTGTGGTCGATTGTTTTCCTTTAAAAGCAGGGACTAAACTAAAGGAGTCCTCTCCAATATTGCCCTCCATAGCTGGTTTCTGACCAAGAATATCACGCATTGTGGCATATAAATCCGTAAGGCACGCCAAGGCATTAGTTTTTTGACCTGCAGCGATCCCTGAGGGCCATCTTGCTATAAATGGAACCCTGTGGCCTCCCTCATAAATGTCAGCTTTATGACCACGGAAGCCCGCACTTGGATCATGACCTTTTTCCTTGAGCAAAGGAAAATTTCCCTCGGGCGAACAACCATTGTCACTAGTAAAAACGACTAGCGTGTTGTTATCAACACCAGCCGCTTTAACTGTCTTGAGGAGCTCCCCCATATGGTGGTCAACCTGCATCACAAAGTCAGCATAAGGATTGATTCCACTAGCATCCTTGAAAGGAGGAACCGGCACTATAGGAGTGTGTGGAGCAGGCAGAGGCAAGTACAGGAAAAAAGGTTTGCCTGTTTTTGCTCTTTCCTGAACATACTTCATGCTCTTATCAAAGAGGTGAGGGAGAACTTCATCAATTTTGAAATCCGGACTGATCGGACCCTTGCGGTACCAGCCGTACCTGTCTTGGGCTTTGGTCACACCTTCTTCTCTTACAGGAATGGCAGTAATCTTGCCAGTATCAACCCATGTATAAGGCGGCATGTCCAATGAACCACAATGCCCATAGTAGCCAACAAAACCATTGATATCAGGTCCATTTCTAACAGGTTTGGTAAAATCGATTTTCTTGCCGTTCCCAAGCCTCGCCCAGTCCCAGCCAAGATGCCATTTGCCAATCATCTGTGTATGATAGCCTGCGCGTTTGAGAAGATGAGCAACCGTTTCCCGAGTCCCTGGAATGAGGTGATCACTGGTCCCGCTCAAAACTCCACGGGCGAGTCTTGATCTCCAGTTGTATCTCCCCGTCAGCAAACCGTATCTTGTTGGAGTACACACTGCACTGGAGGAATGAGCATCAAAAAAAGTAATCCCCTGGTCAGCCATTAACTGAAGGTGGGGCGTTTTAATCTTACAGTCCGGGTTGGTAGGCGAAACGTCCCCAATACCTAGATCATCAGCCATCACAAAAATAACGTTAGGCGTAGAGGAGTGATCTTTTGCAAAACCTGAGCTAACAAGAAAGATAAAGGAAAGAATCAGTAGAGAGAAATGCTTATTCATATTATTTCTAGGGAGTATTAATTAGGAGAAACTAAAATCTAAATTTTCTCAAGCCTTCTTCAGCAACCAAGCCATATTAAATCGAGCCATCCAATCTTTACCGGCTAAAAGATAAACCATTCCTTCACTTGGCGTTCCGTTTCGGCCAGCTGCCATCCAAGTGTAATTCCCTGGACCAGACTTAATCAGTTTGTTGACTGGCCAGGTCTGACCACCATCAAAACTGGCCCAAACATTGATATCGGTGCGTGTTTCTCTATTGCCTGGTGAGCTAAATAGAAGAATATCTTTATTTTCATAGGGCAGCCTTAAGAGTGCTGCCTTACAGCCGTAGACGTCAGGCGGACCATCAAATAATTCATCGTCTTCATGCTCGCCGTACCAGGTTTCACCAGCATCATCACTAAAAGCAATGCGCCTATTACCTGGTCTCATGTGAGTTCTTGAATTGTGATAGATTCTGCCACTGGTGAGTTCAACGAGCCCTGATTCTCCAGTACCTGCGATGGGAAAGGGAGCAGAGGAATTCCATGTCTTTCCCCTGTCATCACTATAAAGAGCCATTGCATAAAGGTCGTTGTAACGTTTCCTCCCCTTGCCCTTGTTAAGGTACTCGGGGAAGACACGAGCGGGCATTAAGAGGCGGCCCTTTTTAGAGCCATGTTTAATAGTGACTCCTGGGTCGCAGGCCCCGTTCGTCGCAGGCATCCATCCATCTTTACCAGGTCTAATCGTGGTTTCCTCGATCTTCCATGTTTTTCCGTGGTCTTTACTTCTGTAAAGTTTCTGGGCTGTTTTTAAAGTTGTTAAAAACACCATGACATCACCTGTAATCTCATCAACCACAACATTACCAAGTCCTGCCCAGTTGTTATTGGGATACCTTCCATCATCACTCATGTCACCATCCACTTTGACCATATCTCCCACTTTTTTTTCTTCAGCCCAAGTCTGACCACCGTCTACACTTCGCTTAACACTGATGTATTTTTCTTCATCAGTTTTGGAACTCTTGTTTTTAAAAATAAGTACAGATCCGTCCATAGCCACGGCAACTTGGCCGGTCAAAACCTCTTCATCCCAGACCTGAAAAAAAGGTTCACCATCAATTCTCAATGATGAATCCAATTTTCCAGAAAAACTTTTCAAGTTCTTTAAATAAATGCCTTCTGCCTTCTTGGGAGAATATTCTGAGGCTTGTTCATGGGAGTGAACCATTAAACCATAATTAAATGATAACTTTTCGCCCTTTTTAAGAATTCTATCGGGAGCCTTGTTAAGAGGCCCAAAAGGGTTCGCCGCGATGAGACCATAATCTCTGGAATGCCAGTGGAATACACCGAGGTCACTGTGGCTTGCAAAAAGAGTCGCACCGACCCAACGCCCTTTTTTCTTTCCAGAATTATCCACCCACCTCGCCGCTTTGCCCCAGATAGCCTTTCCTCCTTTCCTTCCTTTATTATCAATCATTTTGCCTCCTTTTTGAACTCGTAAGTCACTAGCGACTCGAATCGCTATGCCACCCTCTTCCTTAGAACCAATGATGACTTTTTCAGCCTCTGCCTCAATGATGGCGTTGATAGTGATCAGTAGGCCTTGACTCGTAATGTGAAATCCATAGCTCATTGTTTCTTTGAGTAGAGGGGTTACTCCATCTCGGTCCAGATAAACACTCTCTGCAGAAAACGAGGCAGGATTTCCATCCTTCGGAGGCACCGTAAATAGTCGGTGCTTAGCCATTCCTTTCATGTGCCAGAAATCGATGCCATTGAGCTGTGAAAAGGTATGAAAGAGTCCTTGATGGTGTGGATGATCATCCTGATCTTTGTCGGTTATTGGATAATTTCTTGTCACTTTTATTCCATCCAAGGTATGGATATTGCAAATAAATGGACGCCCCTGAGGAGTCTGAGTGTGAGAGAATTCAGCGATGACTTTTTCTCCGTAACATATGTCGAGACCCGCCGTGGTTTTTTTTAGTTCAATTTTTTTGATAGTTTCTTCGGCCCGAAGAACAAAAACATTAATCAGCGGAAGAATTAAAATGAGGGTGATTGAAAAAGCTCTATAGCCGACGCCTGTGGAGGATATTTGGTATTTCATTTTTTGAATGAGAAGCGAATTAATGAATACTTTTAATATCACCAAATAAGAATTTTAAAAACCACAAACCTCATATAAATACTAATTCTCATAGCTTGAAATAATGAAAATTGAATTTCCTCAGAAGTTATTCGATTTTATCCTATGATCTGCAAAAGCAAGCTAAGTATCCGTACTCATTATTGTTTTGTACTATTAGTGATATTAGTCAATTTTCATGCTCCTCGGAAATCCTTCGCCGACGGGAAAGTGGTGCGACCCATCAATTACAAGGGTTCACTTGAAGAACTCTCTCAGGAAGCCATTATCGTATTCAATGGCTCAGATGAATCGAATACAGCTTCTCAGGATTTGGTGCTTAAAATTCAGGTTGAAGGAGAGGCAGAGAAATTTGCATGGATCATCCCATTTCCCAAGGAACCAAAAATTACGAAGCAGAGCCCAAAACTTTTCAAAGAACTTTATGATTACGTTGAAAAACGAAACCATCGTTCCAAGCCCAAGGGGCTTGGCTCTTTTTTTGGAAACAAGGCGGCCGCCGGTGGTGATTCAGAACAAAAAGTGGAGGTGATTTCCCGTCAAATAGTGGGTGAATTTGATACAGCAATCGTAAGAGAAAACGCCGCGGGAGGATTAAATCCTTGGTTAGAAAAGGAAGGTTATGAAACTCTTAAAAATGCAGAAGATATCATCGGCTTCTACAGGAAAAAGAAATATGTGTTCGCATGCATCAAAGTCAGTAGCGAAGCGCTCAAGGAGAACAAAACGATTGATTCTCATCCTCTCTGCTTCAGTTTCGACACCGGTGGACGGGATGGAATTTATTTTCCAATGAAAATGACGTCTCTTCAGACTGAGCCATTTGACGTTAACCTTTATGTTTTTTATCGATACTGGCTCAACGATAAATTATCGAAATATGGGTATCGACATCGTGGCTTTGATTTAAAATATCGTGATTGGGATACCAACAGGTGTCTAACCAATGGAGGAAAGGCATGGTCCTTGCCCGAGGAGGACCCGTTTCTGGTGAATCTTGCCACGAGTGTCCCCACAGTCACCAACTTTTTTCAAAATCGTCATCCCGGAAAAAAATACTACCTCACTAATATTCAATCCAAAGGACTAAAGCCTGATGATGTGAGGCAATGGAAAGACGATCTTTGGTTATTTCCTTACTATACAAACCGGGCAATGGTTCCCTACGATGCTCGTACAGGAGGACCGGCTCAAACAGCCTACAACAGTGAATAAACTACTCTTCAACGTCCTTAGGAGCATCAATAGTAATGATCGTCGCTCCTGAGTCATTAATCTCTTTTTGATAATTACTGATCTCATTATCACCAATTTTAAGATGGCTGTCTTTTCGTGCAGCAATCCCAGATCCTCTATTATTGCCTTCGATTTTATTGCCAATCGCTGTCAATTTCCCATCCAATAAAATTCCTGCAACGCCTCCACCTTGAATCGAATTACTCATTAAAATGACCTCGGACTTGCCAAGCACGGCAACCATAGGAGGCATACCCCCGGACCGAATCATAATATTATCTTGAACATGTGCCTTGGCTCCGTCAGGGACACCAATCGCGACCAGACGGTTCTCGATGAGCCTATTTTTAAACACATAGGCATCGGAATCACCGCTAATCCCTATCCCTGCCAGATGATTCTTTTCAGAGAGATTATCAATAATCTTGGGAGTTGCTGAATTAATTCCAATGCCGGCCGCTTTATTCTTATGACAATGATTGCCAGTAATAAGTGGAGAACTTCCTCCCCTCGACCCTATTCCAGCCATCAAATTAGAGTGGCAGTTGTTGTTTCTTATTGTAGGTGCCGCTTGTTTTTCAACACCAATACCAGCCATACCGTTTTCATTGCATTCATTTTGCTCGATTAAGGGTTTAGTCTCCTCTCCAGAACGAATACCAATCCCAGCACGGCGATTTTTGTAGCAATGATTTTTTTTGACGATTGGACTGGCAGCGTTACTGATTCCGATTCCAGCTCTCACGTTATTGTAGCAAATATTGTTCTCAACGATTGGACTTGCTCCATTATGACCAATTCCCGCGTAAAAATTTTCGAAGCATTTGTTCTTTGATATTATTCCACCAGCCCTCTTCATCGAACCAATGCCTCCACCCATATTTCTAAAACATGTATTATTAATAATGAGTGGAAATGATGTTAACCCATCCGCTCCGATGTTACCAATTCCGGTGTCCCCATTATGACTAACAATATTATTTTTTACCTGACAACTCACTCCAACTATCGCGATGGCCGGTGCACCGAATTTCCCAATATGTTCGTAGGACTGATTTTCACCTCTTTCTGTCCAATGACGTTCCCACTCCTCTGAATCATATTTTCCAAACCGAGTGATGGTAAAACCATCCAAGATCGCTCCCTCGGCCATAGTGACTCCAGACACGTTACCGAGGTCTTTTCCATCGATAACTGTTTTTTCCGCTCTGAACAATCCTCGTGAACCTCGCTCGTCATTGCCTACACTTCTGAGAGTCACCTCTTTTTTTAGGGTAATGCTTTCATTGTAGACGCCTGGTGCAACTTCGATTCTGTCTCCTGGTGCTGCGGCGTTAATTGCTTCCTGAATGCTGTTGTGGTCTTTAGGAACTCTGATGACGGCCGCATCAAGGCACGCCAAAGCCATTGAGAAAAAAACAATTATAAGTTCTATTCGCATTAACTAAGATTAACTCATCAAAGACCTATTAAATAAAGAGCAAAAAAAACCGCACCATGGTGGGCAGGAGTGGATTCGAACCACTGAAGGCATAGCCAGCAGATTTACAGTCCCAATTAAGTGGTTTATATTCAACGGGTTATGTGGAATATCTTCGTCAAAATGCGGAAAGTTTCAAGCACCAATTTCTTGGGTTTTGCAGGGAGGTGCAGCAATCCGCGCGTCCGTCGTCAGAAGTTGTCATACCGGTCAAGTCTTCAATGCTTCTTGCCCCTTGGTTCTTGTTCAAGAATCCTCTTGAGTCGTGCCGCTGTGGCTTCGGGACGCTTTTTGAGTGCGCATTCCCAAACCCGAATCACGCTCCAACATTCTGCACGAAGTCGCCGAGAAACCTGCCTCTTCGCCGTGCCCTCCGTTGTAGCGCCGAAAGTGGCGCCATTTTGCGCGATGAGCAGCGCGTCTGCGCCTTCCTGGGAATTGACGGGATCTCGGAGACTGTTCTAATGAACCGTTAATGCCTTCCATCTATCGCCCTCGCCGACCCTTTGGAGCTGCTCTTTGCTTGATTTGCGGCAGTCCACTACAATTGTAGTTGACCCCCCCGAACTACAAGTGTAGTGTTTACGCCATGAGCAAGAACAACATCTCCGAATCTGAGTGGCTCGTGATGGAAGTGCTGTGGGATTCCGCACCGCAAACATCGCAAGAAGTGACTCAGGCACTCCGCTCAGAAAAGAATTGGGCAGACAATACGGTCCGTACCCTTCTCACACGCCTGGTGAAAAAAGGAGCCCTGACTGCGAAAGAAAATTCTTCGGGCGTTCGAATCTTTCTACCCAGGGTGTCACGTGAAGCCTGCATTGAAGCCGAAAGCGAATCCTTCATGGAGCGCCTGTTCGGTGGAGCGGCCAAGCCACTGTTGGTGCATTTTGCCAAGAATTCCAATCTCTCGTCCCGGGATGTCGAGGAACTCAAGCGCTTGCTGGATGAGTCGGTAAAACGCGACTCAGATGACCTGGAACAGAACAACGACAACATTTAGTCAACGAACAACAGAACAAAGATAAATATGATTACCTCGAAAACCACACAGCTACTTTCAATCGGCAAGAAGACCTCGCTGCTTGTTTTGCCAGTCACTGCCATTCTCCTCGCTACGCAGCCATCCGGACTGGCGCAAAAGGCCGAAATCGCGAAAGCTCCCGACCAGATCGCTTTGACGGACGATGCTTTCGGTAAGGTCAGCGGAGCTGACATCAAGAGCCTATTCGAGGCTGGGGACCGTGATGAAAAGTTAGTAAAAGATCAGCTGTCGCGCGCTGACTACAATTCGAAACAAAAACACCTCTTCGAACTTCACGAATCCCGCAAAGGGTGGGGCATGGTCTATTTTCGTACTAACGAAGGGAACTACGGGAAGCTGCTCTACACTTGGGGAATTGGCCCCAAACTGCACCTCAAGGAAGTCGTTGTCTTTGATCAATCAGGAAAGACCGTCGTTCGCATAGATAAAAACATCGTGCTGGACCTTGCAGGCCACTATGACTTGGATACCGGAGTCGGCACTCATGCGAGCGGTAGGGATGGTAATGGCGATGACAACTATCGCCCGGATCTTCACCATGGTAGTATGTATGGTCCGGACCGGCATCTCCAAGGGGTCGATGGCGCGTCATTCCTGTTCCCCATTGGCCATGGTGCACTTGATGCGGGCTGATCATTGAAAGTTGATCCAGATAGCGAGAACGAATCATGACCGTCATGGAAACCGTGTTCGATTGGGTCGTGGCATCCAGCCTGCAGGCTTCATTGCCGGTCGTGGTCGTCCTTGTTATTCAGTTCACGCTGCGGAAGCACCTGACGGCTCACTGGCGATATTCCTTGTGGCTGCCCATACTACTGGCTCTTCTGCTCCCAAAGGCCGAAGTCTTCCTCGGTAGCTACGGGTCACTGTTGCAGCCCGGCATCAGTCAATGGGGCGCTGCAATCCTGGCTTCGCCCGATCCGTCACAAACTATGACGGTCTCGATGCCTGAGATCTCTGGTTTCCAAGCCGAGGGCGTGGAGGCCCCACGGGCTCCGTTCTACCATGGCTGGAGCTTTCCCGTTATATGGCTTGTTGGCACGGGACTATTCTCGGCGTTGGCACTCTCATCTTTCGCCCTGATGTTCCGCCGCGTCGCAAGAAGCGCGCGACCAGCTGACGCAGAAACGATTCTACAGATCGAGCGAATTGCTTCAGAGATCGGCTTGCATCGTGTGCCCAGGGTTCTGGTTTCACCTGCGGTCAAGAGTCCGGCATTGTGCGGTCTTTGGCGAGGGCTGCTGATGCTCAACGACTCATTTGAGCAGGATTTGTCGCGGCATGAGCAGGAAATGGTGCTTCGACATGAGCTCACGCACCTTCGACGTAAGGATTTGATGTGGAATGCGCTCTTCTTCCTGCTGTTGGCAGTCCACTGGTTCAATCCGCTACTCTGGCTGGCGTTTTTCCGGGCGTGTGCCGACCGGGAGGCTGCTTGTGATGCGGAAGTGTTGAGAGGATGCTCGAAGCGTCGTCGGCTGGACTATGGACACACACTGCTGAAATTGGAAACGGGCACCTTGTCCCCCCGTCTGAATCTTGGTTTCATAGGCATCCAGGCCAATGCGATTGCCCTGCGGAGGCGGCTGCGGCTCATCATCTCTGAGCCGAAAGTGCCGACTTTCCTCAAGCCGTTGTTGCCTATCACAATGGTGGCACTGGTCTTGTGGGGGTCTATTAAACCGACACTCGAGGCGAACGAACTCTCCCTGGGCAGCGATGCTTTCGGTAAGGTTGGCGAAGCTTACATCAAGAGCCTCTTCGAAGCCGAGGAGCATGATGAGAAGCTAGTGCAAGACCAGCTATCGCGTGCTGACTACAATTCGAAACAAAAACACCTCTTCGAACTTCACGAATCCCGCAAAGGGTTGGGCATGGTTTATTTTCGTACTAACGAAGGGAACTACGGGAAGTTGCTCTACACGTGGGGAATTGGCCCCAAACTGCACCTCAAGGAAGTCGTTGTCTTTGATTCGCAATCAGGAAAGACCGTCGTTCGCATAGATAAAAACATCGTGCTGGACCTTGCATGCCACTATGACTTGGATACCGGAGTCGGCACTCATGCGAGCGGTAGGGATGGTTATGGCGATGACAACTATCGCCCGGATCTTCACCATGGTAGTATGTATGGTCCGGACCGGCATCTCCAAGCGATCGGGGGTGCATCTTTCCTATTTCCCATTGGCCATGGCGCGCTTGATGCGGGCAGAAAAGTTCAGAAATTTAAAGCCAACTTTGCGATATCTGCGAATTACCAATGTGAAACTTAACACCCCCACATTGCGGGACACCTAAAAACAATAAAACTCCACAATCTGATGAAATTTTTAGTGACCACACTCTTCATTCTTTGCCATGGAATTTGCGTGGCGCAGGATTTGCCTGGCAATCAAAAGAAAGCCAAAACGCTGACTGTGAAACAAGCTGCAGAAATTGTTAAGAAGGCGAATGAAACACGGCAACGTGAACTAGACCTAAGCTGGCTGACGTCAATTGATCAAGATGTTGCCGGGGAGTTGTCTCATTACAAGGGCCTTAGGATCTTACTTGGTGGCCTGACTTCAATTGATGCGAATGTGGCTCATGAACTGACGAAACGTCAACTTGGTGGGCAGTATGCAGCACCAACCAAAGGCCTTAGTCTGAATGGTCTGACTTCGATTACCAAAGATGTGGC
>CALDGA010000171.1 GCA_937942085.1 uncultured Flavobacteriales bacterium | reverse complement strand
AAAAAAAGAGGGGTAAGGGGGGCGGTGTTTTATCCTAATGCGTTGTATATTGCGTTGGCTAATAGGCGGAAGGTGTGTTCTGGATGTGCCCTGAAGGTTGGATTTATTCCCATAAGTGTGATGATGGATGGTCCGCTGACTCCATGCACGATGATTGGTTTCCCTGCAGCTTCGCTTTCCTTCCATTTAGCCCACATGCCGGAAACGAAAAACTCGCCTTCTTTAATATATGCGGAGACTTCTAAGCCGCTGTATTCAGTGAACCAAACTGGTCCATAAACAAATGCGTAGCTGTCGACAGGATATTGGGCCGCCACGGAATCAGAATGCAAATAAGTAACTCTCAAAATTCCATTGTCATCGCTCGCTCCTGTTTTATAGCTGACTCTTAATAGGTTCGCTTTGACGCTTAAGTCTACCCCAGAACGGCCAATCCCTATGTAGTCACCGCCTCCCGCGAAGAAATTGAGTAATGTAGTTTTACCAGTATCTGTAAGAGATCCCCATAGAAGAGACCAGCCGGAATGTATGAAAATATCGTATCCGGAAAGGTCTACACCTGAATTTAAGTCGCTTGTTGTAACAACTGTGAAGTCGAATCCGAACTCTTTTAAGAAGAATTGGACGCCCACATCTGCATGTACAGCAATACGTTGTCTCCGCATCAGAGATATATCGCTCGGCATGGTCTTTAATGCGTAGATTTGAAGTCCATATTTTGTTGCCAATTCGTTAGCCACAGCTTTCACGTTGGCTTGGTTTGCCGGAATTATGAATGTTCCAGTTTCAAAGGTGCGTCCAGAATCTTTAAAGGGGCTTTTTGCACGGTATAAGGTTATGCCCCGTGAAAGGAGTTCATTTGTAGCCTTTATAGCCTCATTGCTTGTCGGTAGATATGCGTAGGCATTGGCTTTTCCTGCTTCAACGAAGCCTTTAGGTGGATCAGCCCTATTAACGACGCATGTTTTCACGTTCAGTTTTTCTTCCATAATTTCTCTGGAAACTCCCCAGAGGAGTGGATGGCTCCAGCCGGAAATGTCATACATCCTAAGCCCGGGGTTATAGGATATGTCCCAACCGTCCCAAAGTATGGTGTTCGCTAGTCCACGTTTCGGCTGATTCATCCAAACAATGTATGTGCCTTTAGGATAAGTAATACCATTGAGGGTAAATGGTTCGGTAGATTGGTGAACTTGAATGTCGTTGAAGATTAGGAAGTTGATAAGCCTCGCAGCTTGATGCGGGCTTTGTTGTAATGGAGCCTCCGCAGGTATGACGTATGCTGCAGGAAAATCAATTACAGTCAGCTCGTTATATTGGTTATATGGAGTCTGCTTTAAAATTTCGTCGCTAATGGGCAACTGTGGAAGGTCAAGGAACCCTCGCCTGAAAATCTCTATTTGATCTCGAATCATCTCTTTTCTGTTTTCTGATACGAATTTGAGGGCTCCCCAAACTGCCCAATAGTGAGCTTGAACGCCTCTATAGTCTCGGTAAGGAGTTTCCAGCGTATGTCCATATGCTCCGTGATATATCGCATACATCGGTGTAAAGATTGGTGGCCAATCGTCCCATCCATCTCGCCTATCCCTAAAAGGTATTTGGGCGCTCCAACCGGTCCGCGTCTTTAATTCTGCTTCCATGGCCATTGCTTGAGCTAAAGCCCACTTAATGTAAAGGTCATATTCGTAGTTTGGATTATGTGGAGGTGTGCATGGTTCAATAAGCATCGGATAGACAAATCCATGTAGATCTAAGACAACCATAGGGTTCCATTGCGTTATAACGCTGACGGCGGCGCGAGTTTCAGGTTGAGATTGTGTTATAAAATCACGGTTCAAGTCAAAGCCAAGAGCATTACCCCGTGTGCCTAAAACGCGCCCGTCCGGATTTGCAACAACGTTAACCAATAAAATGACATTGTTAAGAATCATACGAATCTCTTCACTCTCTTCAAAAGCCAATGTTTTAATCAATGCGATGGCGGCGTCAACCCCGGGATATTCGGTCCCGTGGATGCTGGCATGGATATATACTGGAACCTTGAAATCTTCAAATTGATCTATCATTTCCTGAGCCTTCTCTGGATCCTTGAGCATTAACTGACGGAGCGCTTGATAGCGGCCCAAACGTCCAAAAGCTTCTGGAGCTGAAACAGTTACGAGGAATAAGTTCCGTCCGCCAGCCGACTGCCCAATCACCTGAACACGAACCCTATTGCTTTTCAACTCAATCTCACGCAAAGTTGGGGCAATTTGCCAATATGGGATCGAGTCATAATATGGTGAAGTCTTTTCCTTTTCTGGAACCGTCTCCCACCAATGACCCTGCTTTAAACCCATAACACTAGAAGGCGAAGCCAATAATGTGCAAACCAGCAATGAGATAAGAAGACCTGACATCATAGAACACAATTTTTTAGCCTTCTCCATTCTCCCACCTCAACACTTGCAACACTTACCAAAGCATAACTACGTTTTTAAAAATTTCGCTGTTTAATTCTGTTGGGAGACACTAACAGAACACGTCTCGTGTTAGGGGACGCTGTTTTAAATGTTTGGTTAAATCAAAAATGGGTTTTGGAGGTCAGCCTTTCTTTTCTGCGTTTTTTATTTGCGAAAATGGCCATTAAAGTGAGAACCATGAATATTGGCGGGATCAGGGCTGGAAACTCTGGGATTATTATTATTTGGTTTTCTGGGTGGGTGTAGTTGACGTATATATAGATGTTTGTTGAGTCTGTCCAGTTTCTGAAGGACCACGGGTCACCGTTTAGGAGAACCGTGAAGTTGCCTCGCCACAACTCTTGAACGACGATGTTTGGAATTGTTATTCTGCAGAAGCCGCCCAAGGACTCTCCAGTGACATTAAAGCTTATTATCTTACGAGCCTTGTCTATTTGAAAGTTTAAAACTGTTGAGTTGCTTATGATGCCAATGTCTCTTAGTGTTTCGTTCCA
>CALDGA010000170.1 GCA_937942085.1 uncultured Flavobacteriales bacterium | reverse complement strand
GCGCTGCGTAGATCAGAAAGAAGTTCACTGTCTTCCTTAGCTAGCCTAGTTACTACCCCTACCCGTAGACCTAAGGCAAGGAGCACCATTCCCCCGAAGTAGACGGCCCCTCCGGCTATGTTTTGGACCTCTCCACCCACTATAACGCGCCCTTTATCCATGTGCCCAATGGCAAGAACATCAAGCTCGTACATCCGCACCTCCCTTTAACTAAGGTTCTCTCCCGAATGGCATCAAGAAGTCCTAACCTAAACTAACTCTGCGTAACCTTTAATGAATGGTAGAGTAGAAAACATTCCGGTGGTCGCGCGGTAACCGCGAAGGGGGCTTCCTGTGAACCAGCCTTGACCCGGCAAAAACGAGGTATTTCCCCCGCCGTTGTTATAGTCATGAAGATGAACAACGCCTATCTTCTGCGAGCACAACGGTGCGTTCATGAGTGTACTAACAATATAATAGCTTCCCATCAACGCTTACGCAAAGCCTTGCAACCGATGCCCTTCTAACAACTAGTGTCCCGGGAAGCGTGTCCGCGGGGCAGCAATGGCAGCCTTTCCAGAAAAACGCGGAATAGACAGGAGGGAAGGCTCCTATAGCGGACAAAACCCGCGCAGAGACCGCAAAGGGTGGAAGAGCGGATCCAGGTCACGGTAAAGGGTCTTTTGGAGAGCATCCTGCGCGAGGAGCGGGCCATAAACCTTGAAGAGCATCCACCAAGGCCAACGGTTACTCCACGCAGGACCTCCTCACCCTCGTCGACCCTGTGGAGGACTTGCGTGTCCCCCGCGTGCGGGAAGGAGAATTCTATCCCAAGATTCTCCCTTACCAGCATCGCACCTCCCTGGAACACTCCGAGGCCATCCTTGTTCTGTAGGCCGCAGGAGTGGGAACCCGCGCCATCTCCCGCTTCCTTGAAAGGAATCTATGGCGCCTTCTCCTCGCCCCCGAGCATCTTCCGGCTCACCCAGGGGGTGGAAGGGGAAGTGCGCGCTTGGCAGGAGCGCCCCTTGGAGATGAGGAGTACTACACGGTTTTCCCGGACAGAACATTCCTTTCCATCCGCCGAGGACAAAGTGTAAAGGAGCCGGTGCACATGGTTTTGGAGATCAAGCCCGACGGCCGCTGGGGAATCCTGGGCTTTTGGAGCAGAAAAGGAGAGCGCCAAGAACTGAGAGGAAATGCTCGAGGACCTTTGGCCGCAGGGCGTGAGAAGAGCGAGTATTTTTATCCCCGATGATCTTCCCAGTTTAGAGGAAGCGATCCGAAAAATCTTTCCCGAAGCGGATGGGCAGCTTTGTGGGCTTCACGCCGTACGTGATGCCTCGACAAGGCGAGAAAGAATGATCAGGGACCCCCAGGGCCTGGAGGCCGTGTACCGGGGCGGAACTAGAAGGGAAAAGAAACGCTCCGGAAGCTCCGAGAGTATTGAGGAACGATCTATCCCCGGGTGGTGGCCCGCTGGGAAACCCAGGCTTATGCGCCCTTGGCCCTCCTGCGCCATCCCAAGCCCATACGAACCAGCTGGAGCGCGTGAGCAAGGAGTCGAACGAAGGGGTAAAGGTGTTCCAGGGTGAGGAGGCAGCGGAGAAGCTGTTGTATCTGGTGCTGAGTAACTTAAATGAGCAGTTGGCAGGGCGTCGGTTGCGGAAGCCATGTTGCTCAGACACAATGAACGCACCACTATGGAGAACCACTTCGAGGCCGAACATTTTGACCACTTTCTTACGCTGATTGCAAGGCTTCAAGTTTGGACTTAGCCGCCTCTTCCGCGAAAGCACCTTCGGTGGCGTCAAGTCTTTTAGACTTTTAAGCACGCACCACCCAAAGAAGGGAAGTTCCTGTTTCTCTAAAGCAGGGCATTTTGTGCATGAGACTTGGATGTATCCCAGCCTTTGGGCGTCTCTCAGGGGACAATTTCCCCAATTGGTATGAAAATTTGCGAAGCTCAGGCTACCTGGACGGGTGTCTCTCACGATCAACAGACCGGGGCCCCTCATGCTCAATGCCCGGGCTAGCACTACCATGTGCACACAGACAAGTAGGGTTTGCTTAAGCTTCTCAGGGTGTGGAAGTTTGTTTTTGAAGAGCAAAGGCAGGTCTCCAGAGCTCTAAGAAGGCTTAGGGACACCGAGAAATCCGATCGGCTGTTGCGCTGCACGCGTAAAGAAACGAAAAGCCCGATGAACTAACCCGAGGGTGGGACCATGCCCACCCAATCCAGGAAGGAGTAACCCGACGTTCCAATACGAATATCTGCTGCAACAGACCCCTGAAATGATAGTCCAAAGAAGCCCAGGTAGTCGGCGCGATATGGCTGCTCCCGTTTCCAGCGGAAGCGAGAAAGAAGTCTAGGAAACGGAAAATCATGCAGGATTACAGGCTCTCTCAAACCCTAAAGGCCCCATACGGTTGTCTAGCCTGGTCTAGTGGATTACCACCCCTCACGCTCGGTCCCAGGACTGCGCCAGGCTCATGGAAAACCCGCGCTTTCCCGAACGTCTCAAACCTTGCCCACGCTGAGATTCGTTCCAGGTTAGCAGGTTTAGAAATGTTGAAATCCTATGACCTTTCCCAAGCCGCAAGTGTAACGAGGATCATTAAAGCGGGGTCATGCTTCAATGAAACGGTCCAAACAAAAGGCATGTTAACATTTAGGGCATCCACACCTATCCGTGTGGCGTGGGGTGTAGGTGCGGTCTAGGAGCCGAGGAATTAGGCTGCGCGCCGGGATTGTCTTTCAGGGGGCCTGGACCCTGTTCCTCCATATCCTCCCATGTGCTGGGCGCTGGTATTTACTTTTTACTTCACCAAGCTTCAGGAGCACGAAACTCGGGCAAACGAGGTCTCCTTTGTTAGCACTTCCAGCGGCGGCAAGCCAAGGACTTGACAACCGTTTTATAATGGCGTATATTGAATAATGCGGTACAAAAATGAAAGGGGTGACACTTAAAGAAATCGCGCAGTTAGCGAAGGTCTCTGTTTCAACCGTTTCGCTAGCGTTGAACAACAAGCCAGGTGTGCGTCCGGAAACTCGTGCAAAGGTTGTCGAGATCGCTCGTGCTCTGAACTACGTGCCTAACGCGGCAGCGCGAAGCTTAGCGAATGGCCGGGCTCAAGCTATCGGTCTAGTCAATCCAATCAGTCTGGAACAGCTGTTTTCTTCTGCAGAGTTTTTTATGCACCTTTCCCGAGGCCTTCACCAAGCGGCTAGAGAAAAAGGTTACAACGTTTACCTTCTGATTTCTGAAACTGAACAAGAGACTTCGAAAATGATCACAGAGATAGTAAGTCAACGGCGAGTAGATGGGCTGATCATCACCAACCCGATGGAACCCGTTGTGTTCCCTTCAAAATTGCATCGTCAACGTTTCCCTTGCGTATTTGTTGGGCGCCCCGCCGGTTTCAACGCCGTTTATGTGGATAACAGTAATGTAGAGATCGGCAGGGTAGGAACAGCTCATTTGCTTGCCCTTGGCCACACAAAGATTGCTTTTGTCAGCGGCCCTCTGGCTTTTACACATTGTCAGGACCGGTTGGCGGGCTACAAACTGGCACTTGAAGAAGCGGGTATACCGTTTGATGAACGACTGGTCTGTCAAGCAGAACAAAAAGAGAAAACAATATTAGAGACGTTGAGAAGTTGGATCCCTACAGTCGAATTTACCGCTGTCTTTGCTACAAGTGTCTTGCACGCGGTGTGCACGGTCGCGGTATGTAGGGAGCTGGGTTTCCGTGTGCCCGAAGAAATAGCGGTAGTCTGCGTTGAAGATTCTTCCTTAGCCAAATATTACTCTCCCCCTATAACGGCTATCGAGCTTGACAGTTTCTGGCTTGGTTATTGGGCAGTTCAATTATTGCTGCGCCTAATCAACGGCGAGGACCCGGGAAGCCCGGTTTTGCTTCCTGGGAGGCTCGTTGTACGAGCTTCTAGCATCCCATATCGAGAAAGGAGGTGAGGAACTGGGAACAAAAAGCTTTTCACTCGCTATCGAAAATCCATCATTAAGGAGGTGGCGGTATGAGGTGGTGTTGGTTGGTGGTGATGTTGGTCTTGGGGGTGGGCTTGTCAACTGTAGGTGAAACCATCACACTTACGGTTACTGCCCGTGCTGTTCGCGGTGGAGTGAACTCTGCTCTGGTGGAATGGTTGGAAGACAGGGTTTTTCCAGCTTTCGTAGAGTGGATGCGGAGCCAGGGCAAAGACGTTATAGTAAACTTTATCCAATTCGGGGGTAGCGACGAGGCCTTGAAGCAACAGTACGCGTTGGACTTAAAAGTCGGGCGAGGAGCTGATATCCTTGGCTTTGACGGCTTTTGGATTCCTGAATTCGATGCTGCTGGTTTGATCAAACCGCTGGAGGAAATTGTTGGGTCACAAGTGTGGGACTGGGATGGCTGGAGTTACATCCCCCAGGGGATGCGCGAGATCCTCGGCTATAGGGGCAAGGTCTACGGTCTACCCATAGGCACGGATGTGCGGGTGATCTTTTATCGTTGCGATTTATTCGAGAAAGCCGGGGTCATTCCAGCTGGTTCGGGATTGCGATGGCAGCCACGCAGCTGGGAAGAACTTCTAAACACCGCCAGGTATATAAAGAAAGTTTTGCCCGATGTTATTCCCTTGCAGATAAACGCTGGCACAGAGATGGGGGAAGCCACAACTATGCAAGGTTGGTTCATGGTACTCCTGGGCACGGGCATTCACATGTATGACTTTGAGACCGGTAAGTGGTATGGAATGCACCCGGGTATTTTGGAGGCGCTGAACTTTTACAAGACGGTTTACGTAGACGAACGTCTTGGTGACGCTCGCCTCCAACTCATTCCTGGCGCAAGAGCCCGGACTTTTGAGCTGTTCCGAGACGGAAAGATTGCAATGCTTGTGGAGGGAGACTGGTTTTGGCGCTCTGTCCTTGCTCCCGGCTCAGAGTGGGCCATTCCCAACCGCAATGAGGTGGTGGATTGGGCCATGATGCCTGCAAAGGAGCCAGGCGCAGGGTATAGAGGTCAAAACTTCGTGACCATCTCTGGTGGGACCGGATTTATTCTTAATCCCAATACTGCACATCCTCAAGAAGCCTGGGCTTTGCTCAGCTTTGCGTTCAGTTGGGAAATGCAAATGGAATTCCAAAAGATCCAGCCACGCATTCGGTCTCGCGTTGATGTTCCTGTAATTGGAGATCCGGTAATGAGTGAAATGGCTAAAGCTCTGCTACCGTACACAACTGTCCGGCCGATGTTGCCAGGTTATCCCAAAATCTCGTATCAAGCCCAGCTCATGACAGAACGGGTAGTGTCCGGCCAAATGTCGCCTGAAGAAGCAATGGCGGAGTACGCTGAGGCTTTGAAGAGCATCGTTGGCCCAGAGAGCGTCATCGTTTTGCAAGAGAAGTGAAGGAGGGGCGGGGCCAGGTGGTCTCCGCTGGCCCCGCCTGTTAAAATGAAGCGTAGGGATTACGTTTCCATATTGCCGCGCTCTGTGGCTTTTGCGTTTCTCGCCCCGGCTGTCCTTTTTCTTGCCACGTTTTTAATTTTTCCTGTTATCTGGGTACTGGTCATAAGCTTTACTAATACAGCATTAACCGGACCAGCAGGAACCAGCCCTTCTTTTGTTGGAGTATCAAACTTCAGTCAGTTGTTCAATTTCGCAAGATGGATGCGCCTCGGCGAATTTGGCAACGCCTTGGTCAACACAGTGATATTCGTTTTGGGATCTGCACTCCTTGGACAAGTACCCCTCGGCTTAGCTATTGCAATGTTGTTCCATAAGAGGCGGGGTTTGTCTCGCGAACTCGTCTTTTCTCTGGCTACGATGGCCTGGATCCTACCCGGTGTGGCTGTTGCCTTTGCGTGGATTGCTTTTTTGGACAAGGATTTTGGTAACCTAAACGCCATTCTCTCTGTGTTTGGGATTTCTAAGATTGACTGGTATTTTGATTTTCCTCTTTATAGTATTATCTTGTTCAACGTTTGGCGAGGGACCGCATTCTCGATGCTTTTATTCTCTGCTGCGCTAGGAAACATTCCACCATCGTTTTGGGAAACCGCCGACGTGATTGGAGCCTCAGCATGGCAAAGGTTTCGCGATATAATTTTCCCTCTTATCCGGCCAAATCTGTTCACGGCTTTAATTCTTGTAACGCTGTGGACGTTTAACGTCTTCACTCCTTATCTCATTACGGGGGGAGGACCTCTTTATCGAAGTGAGACCGTATCTATGTATACATATCGTATTGCCTTCAAGTTCTTGGAATTCGGCAGAGGAGCTGCAGTTGCTGTCATTATGATGAGCATCAATTTTATTTTGGCAACAATCTATCTCTCCTTACAAAGAAGAAGGAGCCTGTATGGACGTTAAAGCAATTTTTTATAAAATCATCTTCGTGATTTTTGTAGTCCTAATAACGTCTTTCTTTTTATTGCCCATTCTTTGGCTGGTGGCTGCGCCTTTTAGTGCACAAGCCACGCTCCGTGTCACTATTCCAAGTGTAGTGACTGTGAAAAATTTTTGTGCTATTTTTCGTAACACTTTTGCAGTAAGAGCATTGTTTCTAAATAGCATATTAATCGCCGGTGGAACCATGTTCGGGGTGACCCTATTCGCCACATTAGCGGCTTACGCCATATCTCGTCTAAATATTCGAGGTCGTGATATCTTTGCGTACTTGCTCGTTCTTTTCTCTTCTGTAGTAACGGGCACAGCGGCCATGGTCCCGGTTTTTCTGCTCCTTTATTACTTGAAACTCATCGACTCTTATCTAGGGGTTATCTTTGTGCTTATCGGTGGTTTGCTACCAACCGGGATCTTTTTAATGCGCGATTTTGTGGAGAGCTTGCCCAAGTCTTATGAAGAATCAGCCTTAGTCAGCGGTGCACATCCGTGGCAGGTCTTCCGAGACGTTGCCATTCCAATTTTGCGCCCAGGAATGATGGTCCTAGCTGTTTGGGCTTTCGTGCAGGCATGGGGTGACTTTTTGATCCCCCTCATTGTTATTCGTAGTCCGAGTAAAATGCCTGCGCCTGTAGCTATTTATTCTTTTTACACGGAAGGAGGTACCCCTGTGCTTACGCTCATCTCTGCGTATTCACTTTTATATGCCATTCCTGTCGTGATCCTTTACCTTCTTGTTAACTGGCGATATGGCTTTAGATTTTTCGGTGGGATTAAAGGGGGTGGGAAGTGACAATAGTTCCACAGTCCTTTCTTTCTCTCCAAGATCTTACAAAAGCTTTTGGCAAGGTGATCGCTGTAGATAAAGTATCCCTACACATTGAAAAAGGCAAATTTTTTGCGCTTCTTGGACCTTCGGGGTGTGGCAAGACCACTACTTTGCGACTTGTGGCGGGGTTAGAGAAACCCAGCAGCGGGCGCATTTTCATAGATGGGCGTGATGTTACGGCTTTGCCTCCACAAAAACGCGATGTGGCCATGGTATTTCAGGATTACGCCCTTTATCCTCATATGACCTTACGGCAAAATATTGGTTATCCGCTTAAAGTACGGGGCTTCCCCAAAAAGTCAATTGCGACGAGGGTTGAAGAGGTCGCAGAGCACTTGATGATTGCAGACATATTAGACCGCTTACCTTCTCAAGTTTCTGGTGGACAACAGCAGCGAGCAGCTGTGGCTCGTGCCATAGTTCACGCCCCTAAAATTTTCCTGTTTGATGAACCTCTTTCCAACTTAGATGCTAAATTGCGATTAGAAGCAAGGGCCTTCTTGAAGCATTTGCAAAAAGAGCTCGGCATTACCACGGTCTACGTAACCCATGATCAAGCTGAGGCCATGGCCATGGCCGATGAGATTGGGGTAATGTTCGCTGGGAGAGTAGTACAGGTAGGTTCGCCATTAGAGCTCTATCGTTACCCTAAAAACAGAGATGTCGCGGCTTTCATCGGCAACCCGCCAATGAACATTTTACCGGGTCGGCTCGAACCTAAGGCTGGCGGCTCTCAGTTTTCGGGGGAGGGGTACACCCTCTTTTTCGAAAGCATCCATGTTCTCGAAGACACAAGGGCTTACCTGGGTTTTCGACCAGAGCAAGCGCAGCTCATGTGTGATTTAAAAGACTCTGGTATCCCTGCACAGCTGTACGCTGTGCAACCTTTAGGCAGTGAGGTCCTCATCACGTTGTTGGTGGGCACGGAGACGGTATATGTTAAACTGTATAGCGAGTCACTCCCTGCCTTACCTGATCTGGTTCGGGTCAAGGTGGACCCTAGTAGGTTGTATCTTTTCGATAGTACTGGGGCTTGCATAAAGGTTCCGAAATGACTAAGGTCATACGCTTTGGCCGAGAATGGGTGTTTTATCCTGAAGATGCCTTGAGCGAGCCCTATCGGTTGTGGCCCTTTTCGGTTCCATCAGGAATAAAGACGATAGAGATACAATATTCATACGATAAAGATCGCGAAAACATCATAGACCTTGGGTTGTTTGATTCAAGAGGTGCGGAATTTTTGCAAGGACGTGGATTCCGAGGGTGGAGTGGCAGTGCTAAGGACAGGGTTATAGTTAGTGAAAAATGGGCTACCCCGGGTTACCTTCCCGGCCCCATTTATCCGGGTACATGGCATATATTGTTAGGATTATATCAAATAAAACAAAAGTGCCGTTGCCAGGTAGAAGTCACTTTGTCTGAAGAAACCACGACCATGTGCGCTATGATGAGACCTCGTTCTCTCTTCCCTAATTTAAGGGCTGGATGGCTTAAAGGGGACCTTCACTGTCATACGATCCACAGCGATGCACATGCAAGCGTTGCCGAGGTCTGGGGCTTCGCATGTAAAAAAGGGCTGGATTTTATTGCTGTAACGGATCATAACACAATAAGCCACTTTTTTGAGATAAAAGAGCTGAACAAAAGCGGCGCCCTCATCATACCTGGTGTAGAAGTTACAACATACCATGGGCATGCTAATGTTTTGGGAGTGAAAAACTGGGTAGAGTTTCGCTGTCAAAAAGATGAAGATATGCAAAGAGTGTGCGAAAAGGTGCATGCTGAAGGCGGGCTCTTCTCCATCAACCACCCTAAGGATGGCGGTCCCAAATGGGGGTTTTCCCATCACATTCCTGCGGACTCAGTAGAGGTATGGCAAAGTTTTTGGGCAATGAATAATCAACAAAGTTTTAACTTCTGGAATTCTTTATTGAGGATGGGCAGGCGAGTGGTGGCGCTAGGCGGTAGTGACACCCATCCACGCTTTTCCCCTTTTGGATTGCTGGAATGGTTGGGCTATCCGACCACTTGGATTTATGTATCATCTCCTAGCGTGGAAGGCTTGCTTAACGGCATTCGTAGTGGCCGGGTTACACTTTCTGCCTGCGCTCACGGACCATTTTTAGAGCTTACATTTTTTGCAGGCGAGAAAATAGTGCACCAAGGCTCGGTTTCACCTTATTGTAAAGGAACGGTTTGCGTTTCTGTTCGTCGTGGAAGTGGACTAGAATTGCATCTTTTTTCTTCTTTCGGTCCTATTTATAGACAAAGAGTAGAAAGTGATCCATGGGAGGGGCACTTCGACGTGGATCTCTCTGAATATGGTTTCATAGGTGCAACACTTGAAGTCCATTTCCTCAAAGAAGTAGCAGCATTGGCTAACCCTATTTGGTGCGAGGCATGGCTTGAAAAGAAAGGGGAAGAAAGATGGAAAGGATCAAAGTATTAATTATACCTCACACTCACTGGGATCGAGAGTGGTACTTAACTGTTGAGGGGTTTCGGATGCATCTCATGGCGGTGGTTGATGCAGTTTTGGAGATGTTACAACGATATCCAGAATATAAGTTTACCTTTGATGGCCAAGTCATGCCTCTCATTGATTATTTAGAAGTGAAGCCAGAAAAGCGAGAAGAGATACTAGAAGTAGTGCAAAGCGGAAGACTACGTATCGGTCCATGGTACACTCAGCCGGACGAGTTTCTCGTTTCCGGGGAAGCCCTTATTCGCAACCTCCTGCTGGGAACGCGTAAAGCGTTAGAGTTCGGAGCAGTTATGCGCCAGGGATATATTCCGGACGCGTTTGGCCATATTGCACAGATGCCCCAGCTGTTGAGAGGTTTTGGCATAGAGACGGCTTTTGTCATGCGGGGAGCCGAGGGAGCTGCTGAGCATGCAGGTGCTAGCGAGTTCCTTTGGGTTGCTCCTGACGGAAGTTCCGTAATGTGCCACGTACTGGAAACAGGTTATTGCAATGCCGAACGTTTACCGAGCAATTTGCATGAGATGACACGTCCGCTGGAATGGTTTTTAAAACATCGTTTATTGTCGCCTGGCAAGGACTTATTTGAGCAGTTGATGGAAAAACTTCTTTTACGCTCTAAAACGGGTGTGATTCTTCTACTCAATGGTTGTGACCATCTTGCTCCACAGAAGAATCTTCCTGAACTGCTCAAGAAATTTAATGACTTACTTCCAAAATACGAATTTACCATTGCAACACTCGATGATTACGCTGCTGCCTTAGCTCGAGCCAAAGACGACCTAGTTTCTATTCAAGGGGAGTTCAGGACAGCGCGGTACCATCCGATTTTGGCTGGAACTCTGTCCGCACGAATGTATCTAAAGTTGACCAATTTTGAAGTACAAACCCGCCTTCAGAATTACGCTGAACCGCTTGCTGCTATAGCGCTCCTTGCACAAGAGGATTTGAGGCCTTTGATCAGAAGGGCATGGTCATTGGTGCTGCAAAACCATGCTCATGATTCGATCTGTGGCACTTGTGCTGATGAAGTCCATGATGAAATGATGGTAAGATTTAATCAAGCTAGAGATTTGGTGGGGGCCATAAGCGGAAAGGGGCTAGAAAAGGTGGCAGAGCTCATAAGCAGGGAGAAAGTTGGTGAGGCCTCAATACTTGTATTCAACCCTACTCCTTGGCCGCATATCGCAGAGGTGGAAACATTGCTTTCAAAGGGCATGCATGGATACGCTGTAGAGACCCCAGAAGGACGAATATTGCCTTTAATCCTCAAAAACGAAAACAAAGTGTCCTTTGAACGAATCGTCAACGGGGTTCAATGTGCAGAGAAAAAAGGTGTGGTCTTTCAAGATGAGCTCCCAGCGTTTGGGGTAAAAACATACAAAATAGTAAAGGCACAGGTTGCCTATTCCTACAAGGTCCGGAGAACCCGCCGCACGATTGAAAATCAATTCTATCTAGTTAAGGCTAGGTCAAACGGTACGTTTGATCTGATCGATAAACATAATGATTTGAAATTTACTGAACTTCACGTGCTCGAAGATATGGCGGATGCAGGGGACACCTATACATTTGAACCATTAGACACGGATGCCCCCATCATTTCTACGGACATACGGGCTAAGGTGAGCACGAAATGCGTATGTCTATGGAAGGCTGAACTTCACGTAAGTTTCAAATTAAAAGTGCCCGTAAGCTTAACGCGCGACAGGAAGAGGCGGTCGCGACGCTTTGTGTCCTTGCCGATTCACTACGTCGTTTCACTTCAAGACAAGGTAAACCGGGTGGATATCAGCTTGAATTTGCAAAACAAAGCGAAAGATCATAGGTTGCGTGTGGTTTTTCCAACGCAGCTCGCTCAACCCGCAGTTTTTGTAGACGACGCATTCTTTGTGTCCCCTAAAAATATAGAGAACCCGGATGTATCATGGATAATAGAACGGCCAAGCCCAACATTTCCGCAAAAGCTTTTTATTTGTTTAGAGAAGAGTGGGAATGGTTTCGCTCTCCTTAATGCTGGAATGCCAGAGTGTGAAGTGAGAAAGAGTGGTGAAATTTACCTCACTCTTTTGCGTTGTGTTGGTTGGCTTTCTCGCGGCGATTTGCGCTTCAGAGTTGGACATGCGGGGCCTCCACTTCCAACACCTAAAGCACAATGCTTGGGGTCATATCAATTTAGATATGCGCTTTATACCTACAAAGGCACTTGGGATACATCGTCTCTTTTGGCAGTCGCTAGCTCATTTCATGTTAATCCTATAGCAATCGAGTACCAAGGATTGCCGCTTTTTTGCGAGTCGTTTATGAGCTACGACAACACTAAAATTGTAATGAGCGCATTCAAACCAGGAGAGGATGGAAATTACATGGTAATACGAGTTTACAATCCAACTCAAATATTGCAAACGGCAAAGATCAAGATTTTGTGGCCCATCCAAGAGGCATGGGAAGCAAGAATTGATGAGAAACCGATTGCGGTCGCGAAGAAAGTCAGTGCTAATGAATTATTGGTCACTCTCAAGGGCGGGGAAGTAAAAACAATAATAATAGTTCCTGAAAAAGATTTCGCTGTAGTGCCTCGGGACACTACCTCCTGCCTTAAAGGACTGGTATCCCAGCATCTCCTGACGCCCGTCGAGCTGGATCCTTAAAGCTGTGTACACTGGTTCCCTGAGCCTTTTCCTCGACAGACCGAAAGAAAGATTCCGTTCAGGAAGTCAGCGTGGTTCTCCTCATCTAAGGCGTGCTTCCGCTAAGCGCGCACTTCCCCTTCCACCCCCATGAGTGAGCAAGGGGATGCACTAAGGCGAGTGAACGACGCCCTGGATTCCCCCAAGAAACCGGGAAATGGCACGGGTGCTCATCCCGCAGGCGTACAGGAGGGATGGCTTCTAAAGCGTTCCAAGGAACTGCAACGCCGGCAAGGGAAAGTCTTGGGATAGAAACCCTTTTCTGCACGCGGGGCACGCAGGCCGCTAGAGAGCCGACAAGGGTG
>CALDGA010000169.1 GCA_937942085.1 uncultured Flavobacteriales bacterium | reverse complement strand
ATGGCATCATTACAGTTGAGCGCCCCTCTGAGGCAAAAGAACACAAAGCGAAACACGGTTTGTACCGCGCATTAATCAATAACATGGTGTTAGGAGTTAGTGAAGGCTTCTCGCACACTCTTGAATTGATTGGTGTTGGTTACCGTGCAAGTAACCAAGGTCAAGTACTAGATCTGTCATTGGGATACTCACACAACTTTTTGTTTGCAATTCCTAGTGAAGTAAAAGTTGAAACTACCATGGAAAAAGGTAAGGCACCAACTGTAACGCTTACATCTCATGATAAGCAACTTTTGGGCGCTATTACTGCTAAAATCCGCTCACTTCGTAAGCCAGAACCATACAAAGGAAAAGGTGTGAAGTTTAAGGGTGAAGTAATTCGTAGAAAAGCAGGTAAATCTGCAGCTAAATAATAGATAAGAGATGGCATTAACTAAAGCAGAAAGAAGACTTCGCATTCGCAGAAGAATTCGTAAGGTAGTTACCGGTACAGCACAAAAGCCTCGTCTATCTGTATTCAGAAGTAACAAGGAAATTTACGCTCAATTGATTGACGATGTTAATCAAAATACATTGTTGTCTTACTCTTCTCGTAATAAAGAGTTAGAGGGTGCAACTGGTACTAAGAGCGACAAGAGCTTCCAAGTAGGTCAAGGTTTGGCGAAATTGGCAGCTGAAAAAGGTATCACTGAAGTTTGTTTTGATCGTGGTGGATACTTGTACCACGGACGTGTTAAACAATTGGCTGAAGGCGCTCGTGAAGGCGGCTTGAAATTCTAAAATGGCGAATACAATGCATAACGCACGAAAAGTAAAGCCTACGGGTATTGAATTGGTTGATCGCTTGGTAGCGGTGAACCGTGTAACTAAAGTAAATAAGGGTGGTCGTACTTTTAGTTTCTCTGCAATTGTTGTTGTAGGTGATGAAAAAGGCACTGCTGGTTACGGAACAGGAAAGTCTAAAGAGGTTAGTGAAGCTATTGCTAAGGCGGTAGAGGATGCTAAAAAGAACTTGTACCGTTTCCCATTGGTGAAATCAACGATCCCTCACGAGGAATATGGTAAGTTTGCCGGTTCTCGCGTATTCTTGAGACCAGCATCTAGTGGTACCGGTGTAATTGCTGGTGGTGCAATGCGTGCGGTACTTGAGAGTGTTGGGGTACATGATGTACTTGCTAAGAGTAAAGGATCTTCAAATCCACAAAACGTAGTGAAAGCGACATTTGATGCATTAGGTAAAATGCGTGATGTAAAAGCAGTCGCTAAAACTCGTGGTATTTCAGTGGACAAAGTGTTCAACGGTTAATTTTTGAGCAATGGGAAAAATTAAGATTACACAGAAGCGTAGCGTAATTAATCGTCCAGCTCGTCAAAAAGCAACTATGGATGCCTTGGGTTTACGTAAAATGAATGCATCGGTAGAAGTTGAGGCAACTCCTCAAGTTCTAGGTATGGTGCGCAAGGTTAGTCACCTTGTAGAAGTTGTAGAACTTTAATAACAATAGATAAAAATGGATTTATCAAATCTCAAACCTGCGAAGGGTGCTACCCACAGCCGTAAGCGAGTAGGTAGAGGTGAAGGCTCCGGACACGGAGGTACCTCTACGCGCGGTCACAAGGGTGCGCAGTCGCGCTCTGGTTACAGCCGTAAGATCGGTTTCGAAGGTGGTCAAATGCCACTTCAGCGTCGTGTTCCTAAGTTCGGATTCACTAATCCAAACCGTGTTGAATACAAGGGAATTAACTTGGATACTATCCAAGCTCTTGTAGATGCTAAAAAAGTAAAAGCTACCATCACTCACGAAGATTTCGTGAATAATGGATTGGTAAGCAAGAAAGAGTTGGTTAAGATTCTAGGTCGTGGTGAATTGTCCGCGAAAGTATCTGTTACAGCTCACGCATTTAGTAAATCAGCAATCGCCGCCATTGAAGCACAAGGCGGTACAGCTACGACACTATAATCGCAATGAAAAGATTCGTAGAGACCATAAAAAATATCTGGGGTATCGAAGAGTTGAAGGATAAAATCCTGACTACTCTTGGATTGCTTTTGATATACAGAATTGGTTCGACGGTTCTACTTCCTGGTGTTGATCCAGAGAGTTTGACGCAGCTTCAGGCGCAAACTTCTGAGGGTCTTCTTGGTGTACTTAATGCATTTACGGGTGGAGCGTTTTCTCGCGCCTCTGTAATGGCCTTGGGTATTATGCCTTACATCTCGGCTTCGATCATCATTCAATTGATGGGAATGGCAGTTCCTGCTGTTCAAAAGATGCAGAAAGATGGGGAAAGTGGTCGTCGTAAATTGAATCAGATCACACGTTACTTGACTATTCTGATTGCTGGTGTCCAAGCACCATCATACCTCGCAAACTTGAGTGCTCAAGGTGTTGAACTTACGCTTAGTCCTGGAACTTTCTGGTTCTTGGCTTGGGTAACGCTTACTACCGGTACCATTTTCGCGATGTGGTTGGGTGAACGTATTACTGATAAAGGAATTGGTAATGGTATTTCGCTACTGATTATGGTAGGTATCATTGCTACACTTCCTCAGGCCTTCTTCCAAGAGATGTTATCTCAGGTTAATCAAGGTGCAGGTTGGGTTGCCTTTATCATTGAGTTGTTCGCACTGTTCGTAATCACGATGTTCTGTGTGGCATTGACTCAAGCGGTTCGTCAGATTCCAGTTCAATACGCAAAGCAAGTTGCAGCTGGTGGTCGTATGGCAGGTACTCCTAGTGCCCGTCAATACTTACCGCTTAAAGTAAATGCTGCTGGTGTGATGCCGATTATCTTCGCTCAAGCTATTATGTTCATTCCAATTACCATTTTGACTGGTATTGGAGCTGATGGTGAAGGTGCGAGCTGGATGATTACCGTATTTGGTAATATTCAAGGATTCTGGTACAACTTTACATTTGCTGTTTTGATCATCGTTTTCACGTATTTCTACACAGCAATTCAAGTAAACACTAATAATATCGCTGATGATCTGAAGAGAAATGGTGGTTTTGTTCCGGGTATTAAGCCAGGGGCGCCTACAGCTGAATTCTTAGATACAGTATTGAGTAGAATTACATTCCCTGGTTCATTGTTGCTAGCGGTAGTTGCAATTCTACCTGCATTGGCGATGGTTGTCGGTTTGAATACACAATGGGCATATTTCTACGGCGGTACGTCGCTGTTGATTACCGTAGGTGTTATTCTAGATACGCTGCAACAAGTTGAAAGCTACTTGTTGAATAGACACTATGATGGACTCATGAAGTCTGGTAAGTTGAGAGGTAGAAACACACAAAGTACATTTAGTTAATATGGCGAAGCAAAGCGCAATAGAACAAGATGGTACAGTAACAGAGGCATTGTCAAATGCAATGTTCCGTGTGGAGCTTGAAAACGGCCATGTTGTTACAGCGCACATCTCAGGAAAAATGAGAATGCACTATATCAAGCTTCTACCAGGAGATAAAGTAAAACTAGAAATGAGTCCTTATGATTTAACTAAGGCTCGTATAACGTACAGATACTAAAGAAATGAAAGTAAGAGCATCAGTAAAAAAGCGTAGCGCGGATTGTAAGATCGTTCGCCGTAAAGGACGCTTATATGTTATTAACAAAAAGAACCCCAAGTTCAAGCAACGTCAGGGTTAACCAATAATAGAATAGAAAGACTATGGCAAGGATTGCAGGTGTAGACTTACCAAAAACCAAACGTGGTGTTATTGGCCTGACATATATCTTCGGAATCGGTTTGAGCCGTTCAAAGGAGATTCTCGAGAAGGCAGGGGTAAGTGAAGATGTTAAGGTTCAAGATTGGACCGATGACCAATTGACTTCCATTCGTGGTGTCATCGCAGATGAGTACCGTGTAGAAGGTGAGTTGCGTTCAGAAGTTCAGCTTAATATCAAGCGTATGATGGATATCGGTTGTAACCGTGGTATTCGTCACCGTTTGGGATTGCCTTTGCGTGGACAGCGTACTAAGAACAACTCTCGTACAAGAAAGGGTAAGAGAAAAACAGTTGCTAACAAGAAGAAAGCAACTAAATAATAGTTAGTTATGGCTAAGAAGCAAACGAAGCAAGTTAAGAAGCGCAAGGTGCGTGTGGAAGCAATGGGCGAAGCGCACATCGGATCTTCATTTAACAATATCATCATCTCTTTAACCAATGCTCAAGGTCAAGTTATCTCTTGGTCTTCTGCTGGTAAAATGGGATTCCGTGGATCTAAGAAAAACACTCCTTACGCAGCTCAAATGGCTGCAGAGGATTGTGGAAAGGTTGCGTTGGAAGCAGGTTTGAAGAAAGTAAAAGCATACGTGAAGGGTCCAGGTAACGGTCGTGAAAGCGCTATCCGTACACTACACAACCTAGGAATTGAGGTAGTAGAGATCATCGATATTACTCCAACTCCACACAACGGTTGTCGTGCACCTAAGAAGCGTCGCGTATAATTTAATAGAAAGAACGAATTATGGCAAGATATACAGGACCAAAAACAAAGATCGCTCGCCGCATGGGAGAGCCAATCTTTGGCCCAGATAGCTCTTTTGAAAAGCGTAAGTACCCTCCAGGGCAACACGGTAACAACCGTCGTCGTGGTAAGAAAAGTGAATACGCAGTTCAGCTAGAGGAAAAGCAAAAAGCAAAATACACTTACGGTATTTTGGAGCGTCAATTTGCAAACATGTTTGACAAAGCATCTCGTAGTAAAGACAAAACAGGGGATGTGTTGTTGCAACTATGTGAGAGCCGCTTGGATAATGTGGTTTACCGTTTAGGATTGGGTAGAACGCGTGATGCGGCCCGTCAATTGGTAGGTCACCGTCACATTACCTTGAATGGTGAAGTGGCAAACATTCCTTCTATCACGGTTAAGCCTGGTGATGTTATTGCAGTACGCGAAAAGTCAAAATCAATGACTGTTATCGCTGATGCATTGGCTGGTCACTCAGGTCAATACCCATGGTTGGAGTGGAACGAGAGTAAATTGGAAGGTACTTTCCTAAATGTTCCTTCACGTGATGCAATCCCTGAAAACATCAAGGAGCAGTTGATCGTCGAATTGTACTCTAAGTAATAATCACCTTATACTCAATTATATGGCTATCCTTAATTTCCAAAAGCCCGATAAAGTAATTATGAACGCGTCCACTGATACTAGTGGTCAGTTCGAATTCAGACCTTTGGAGCCCGGTTACGGTCTCACAGTAGGTAATGCGCTTCGCAGAGTATTGCTATCAGGTTTGGAGGGTTTTGCCTTGACTTCCTTGAGAATTGAAGGTGTAGACCACGAATTCAGCACAATTGATGGCGTTGTAGAAGACGTTACAGAGATTGTATTGAATTTGAAACAAGTTCGTTTCAAACAACAGATTGATGGAATGGATACAGAAACGGTTAAGTTTTCTGTAACCGGTAAAGAGCAATTATTGGCTGGTGATTTGGCTTCGCACATTAGTGCTTTCCAAGTATTGAATCCGGATTTGGTAATCTGCAATATGGACGCAGGTGTAAACCTAACTCTAGAAGTGGTTATCGAAAAGGGACGCGGATATGTTGGTGCTGAGTCAAATAAAAAAGCTGATGCTCCAGTAGGAACTATCGCTTTGGATAGTATTTACACTCCAATCAAGAATGTTAAATACGCTGTAGAAAACTACCGTGTTGAGCAGAAAACTGACTTTGAGAAATTGGTCCTTGAAATTGAAACTGATGGTTCAATTCATCCTAAGGACGCTTTGACTGAAGCAGCGAAAATCTTGATTCACCACTTCATGTTGTTCAGTGACGAGCGCATCAGTCTAGAAGATGAAGAAACTTCTGAAGCTGAATCATACGATGAAGAGGCATTGCATATGCGTCAGTTGCTGAAGACTAAACTTCATGACATGGACCTAAGTGTACGCGCATTGAACTGTTTGAAAGCTGCTGAAGTAGATACATTGGGTGATTTGGTCACTTACTCTAAGGCAGATTTGATGAAGTTCCGCAACTTCGGTAAGAAATCATTGACTGAACTAGAAGAATTAGTTGATAGTAAAAACTTGAGCTTCGGAATGGATATTTCTAAGTACAAGCTCGATAAAGAATAAGCATGAGACACGGTAAGAAAGTAAATCACCTAGGTAGAAAGTCTGCGCACAGAAAGGCTATGTTGAGCAACATGGCTTGCTCACTAATTGAGCACAAGCGCATCAACACTACTGTACAAAAGGCTAAAGAATTGCGTAAGGTGGTTGAGCCATTAATTACGCGTTCAAAGGAAAACTCTACACACAACCGTCGTGTAGCTTTCTCTGTACTTCGTCAAAAAGAAGCGGTAACTGAGCTATTCGCTGTAGTTGCTCCTAAAGTTGGGGATCGTCCAGGAGGTTACACTCGTATCATCAAAACTGGTAACCGTATGGGTGATAACGCAGAGATGTGTATGGTTGAATTAGTAGACTTCAACGAGATCTACGGTCAAGATGAGAAGAAGAAAACTACTCGTCGTAGCCGTCGTGCAAAAGCTACCACAACTGAGGCTCCTGTTGCTGAAGCAGCAGTAGAAGAAGTTGCTGAAGAAGCTCCAGCGGTAGAAGCAAAAGAGGAATCGGCTGAATAAGAAGATATAATGTACCAAATAGGTCATTGTTAATTAACTTTGGGGGGAATAAGGCGCGGCCTTATTCCCCTTTTTTTTGAACACAACTACACACATGAAAGAAGCCACGAAAAAAGCGATTTTATTACTCGAAGACGGTACGGTATTCTATGGGTCATCTACCGGATTGGATGGGACGGCCTATGGTGAGATTTGTTTCAACACAGGTATGACCGGTTACCAGGAAATATTCACTGACCCCTCTTATTTTGGCCAATTGATGGTGATGGCTACATCACACATTGGTAACTATGGCGTTCATGCGGACGAAGTTGAGAGTGGGAATATCCAAATCGCAGGCTTGATTACAAAGAACTTTAGTGACGTTGCTTCGCGTGCAGGTAAAAGCGATAGTCTGTATGGTTATTTCGAGAAGCAAAATAAAGTGGCCATTGCAGATATCGATACACGTGCACTAGTACGCCATATTAGAGATGCTGGTGCAATGAATGCAATTATTTCAACTGAAATTCATGATTTCGATGCGTTGAAAGCGGAATTGGCCAATTGTCCATCAATGGAAGGTCTTGCGCTAGCACCAGTGGTTAGCACCAAAGAGTCTTATGAAGTAGGGCCTGAGGATAGTGAGGTACGCATTGCTGCATTGGATTTGGGAATTAAAAACAACATCGTTCGTTGCATGACGGATCGTGGTGCGCGTGTGAAGGTGTTCCCATACAACACCTCTACCGAAGAGATGATGGCGTGGAACCCTGATGGTTTGTTCTATTCAAATGGCCCTGGTGATCCGGCGGCTTCTCCTGAGGTTGTGGCAGAAGTAGCTAAGGGAATTGCCTCTGGTCTTCCTGTATTTGGAATTTGTCTCGGGCATCAAATGATAGCCTTGGCAAGTGGCTTGAGCACGTATAAAATGTTTAATGGCCACCGCGGGATTAATCACCCCGTAAAAAATGTGGAGACTGGATTGGGAGAGATTACCTCTCAGAATCACGGTTTTGTTGTGAAGATGGAGGATGTTGAAGGCGCTGAGAATGTTGCTTTGACTCACATTCATTTGAACGACCAGACGGTGGCTGGAATCAAGAGAACAGATGCTAAATGTTTCTCGGTACAATACCACCCTGAAGCTTCGCCGGGTCCACATGATAGTAGATACTTATTTGACCAATTCATAGAAGATATTAAGAACCACACTTCCGCGAATTAATTCTGAACTAACACTCTAAACTGAAAACTTATGTCTGTTATTACGCATGTTCATGCAAGACAAATTTTAGATTCTCGTGGTAACCCAACTGTTGAAGTTGATGTAATCACTTCTTCTGGTGCGATGGGCCGTGCAGCGGTGCCATCTGGTGCATCTACTGGTATTCACGAAGCTGTTGAATTGCGTGACGAAGACCCAACTTACTATATGGGTAAAAGCGTATTGAAGGCTGTTGATAATGTGAACGATATCATCGGACCGGAATTGGAAGGTGAGATCGTTACGGAACAAGCTGCCATCGATCAAATCATGTTGGATCTAGATGGAACTGAAAATAAAGGGAAACTTGGGGCGAATGCTATCCTTGCGGTGTCTTTGGCTGTAGCTAAAGCGGCTGCGGAGAGCACAGGACAGCCTTTGTACCGCTACATTGGTGGTGTAAATGCTCGTACGTTGCCAGTTCCAATGATGAACATCTTGAACGGTGGTTCACATGCGGATAACTCTATCGACTTCCAAGAGTTCATGGTAATGCCTTTTGGCGCTGAGTCTTTCAGCCAAGCATTGCGTATGGGGACTGAAGTGTTCCACAACTTGAAGAAAGTATTGAAGAGCAAAGGATATTCTACTAACGTTGGTGACGAAGGTGGTTTTGCACCTTCTATTGGATCTAACGAAGAGGCGCTCGAAATCATTCTTGAGAGTATTGAGAAGGCTGGTTATACGCCAGGTAAGGATATTTGGATTGCCATGGATGCGGCAGCTTCAGAATTCTACAATGAAGAGAAAGGCAAATATGTATTCCACAAGAGCGATGGTCGTGAATTGACTTCGGACGAAATGGTGGACTACTGGGCTACTTGGATCGAGAAATATCCTATCGCATCTATTGAGGATGGACTTCATGAAGATGATTGGGCAGGATGGGCTAAGCTTCATGCGAAGATTGGTGATAAGGTCCAATTAGTTGGTGACGATTTGTTTGTGACCAATGAGAAGCGCGTAGCTCGTGGAATTGAAGAAGGTAGTGCCAATTCAGTACTGGTTAAAGTGAATCAAATTGGTACACTTACAGAAACCATCAATACTGTAACCTTGGCTAACCGTCACCAGATGACAGCTGTAATGTCACACCGTAGCGGTGAGACTGAAGATGCTACCATCGCTGATTTAGCAGTAGCATTGAATACTGGTCAAATTAAGACTGGTTCTGCTTCTCGTTCAGACCGTATGGCGAAGTACAATCAATTGTTGAGAATTGAAGAGGAATTGGGCGATAAAGCAGTGTTCTTGGGTACCAACTTCCCGTATTTGAAATAATACCCTAAAACCACCTATCATGGATAAGATTAAAGAGCAGTTTCGGGACACTTTCCCAGGCATCGTAGCCGACACCAAAGCATTTTTGAAAGAGAATGCAGATAAAACCATTGGCGAGATTAAGGTGGGCCAATTATATGGCGGTATGCGTGGCATGCCGGCGTTGATTTGTGAAACATCAAAATTGGACCCAGAAGAAGGAATTCGTTTCCGTGGATACAGTATACCTGAATTGCAGCAAAAACTTCCTAAGTATCCGGGTGGTGAGCAGCCTTTGCCAGAAGGATTGTTCCACTTGATGCTGATGAATGAGATTCCTACGGAAGATCAAGCGCGTCGATTGAGCAATAACTGGGTGCGTAGAAGTAATGTCCCGGTACATGTTTTCAAGGCTATTGATGCATTGCCAAACCGTACACACCCAATGACGCAATTCTCTATTGCTATTATGGCGATGCGTACCGAGAGCGAGTTTGCAAGAGCTTATCAAGGCGGAGTGCACAAGAGTGAGTATTGGGATGCAACATACGAGGACAGCATGAACTTGATTGCTCGTTTGCCGCGTGTTGCCGCGTACATCTATCGAAGAATGTACCACAACGACCAGCATATTGAACCAGATCCGAAGTTGGATTGGGCGGGTAACTTCGCGCACATGCTAGGTTTTGATAATGATGAGTTCAAGGAATTAATGCGTTTGTACATGACCATTCACGCGGATCACGAAGGTGGTAACGTGAGTGCGCATACAGTGCATTTGGTTGGTTCCGCGTTGAGTGATGCCTATTTGAGCTTTGCTGCGGAATGAGTATTGTAATAACGAACGACAGAAGAAAGTCATAGAACTGTACGAACAGGGCTTTGGCTACTCGAAGATCGGCGAGATGCTGAGCATCAATCGCTATGCTGCCCGCGATGCTGTTCAGGCGGTGAAGGCTAGGGCGGCAGCGCAAGGGTATTCACCTGAGCATGACATGACTCGAACCGTCCCGGATGCGTTCACAGTCAAAGGCGTATCAACCTACTACAACGAAGAAGGTAAGCCAGTTGGTCAGTGGGTGAAGTCTATCGCTGACAAAGAAAAGCAATTCCAAATGATGGTCGAGCGGATTGAATTAGCTTGCGAAGGCATTACACCTTGGAAGCCGATCAAGAAACCAAAGACCACAGAAGAGGATTTATTGAGCCTCTTGGTCATTACGGATTTTCACCTCGGGAGTTACTGTTGGGGGCAGGAGACTAGCGAGGACTATGACACCAACATGGCCCGCGATCTATTCCTCTCAAGTATCAAAGAGATGATCGACAGTACGCCCAAATCAAAGATCGGATTGCTCTGCAATCTTGGTGACTTCTTGCACTGGGATGGACTCGACCAGCTAACCCCGTCAGGCAAAAATCTTTTAGAAGGGGATTCGAGATACTCGCGCATCGTCGATATAGCCATGACCGTTATGGATGAGGCAGTCCGCATGATGCTTCAGAAATACGAGAAGGTTGTGTTTGTCTGCGCTGAGGGTAATCACGACATGGCCGGGTCTATCTGGCTGCGCAAGTTCATTAGAAAGCTATACGCAAAAGAGCCACGGTTAGAGGTCATAGATAACGACTTTCCGTACTACGCCTATCGACATGGCGAGATCATGTTGTGCTTCCATCATGGTCACAAGGTGAAGATGGATCGGTTGCCAAAGGTATTCTCAAGCGAGCCACGTTTCAGAGAAGACTGGGGCAAGTCCAAGGTGGCTTACATACATTCAGGCCATTATCACTCTGAGAGGGTTTTAGAGGACGCTGGGGCGATTACAGAGCAACACCCTACCCTAGCATCAAGGGACTCGTATGCGACCCGTCTCGGGCTTATGTCGCAGCGTGGCGCAAAGGTAATCACTTACGATGCAACCGATGGCGAAGTTGCTCGTATAACTGTGAGGCCACAAACGTGATTCCCATCATAAGTTGTCCTCTGCCGGGCGGCGGTCAAGCACTTATCAAGACACAGGACATTGGAGGCGCGACAACTGGGGCTAACCCTAAACACTGTGATGTGTACGTGCTAGGCTGGGCGACTAACGGGATCACCGTTGACCTGAGTTTGGATGACTTCGCAGAGATATGGGTCTCTGCTTTACTTGATGAGGGACCGCAAGAATATGACATCGTATTTACCCCAGATGCAATGCACTGAGTGCCATAAGACTATGGTGCCTCAGTTCAAGAAAGAGTATCCCCACAAGCTGGATGGCTGGTC
>CALDGA010000168.1 GCA_937942085.1 uncultured Flavobacteriales bacterium | reverse complement strand
TTGGGATAGGCGCGGTTTTGGTGTGGTTGTTGCTCCAAGAAGCGGAGTCCTGTGTGGTCTACCCAACTGAAGTCGCCTCATCCCCTGCACAACTAAGGGTGGAGAACCGAAATACCAAGGTGATCAGATAAGCGAGGAAGGATCTTCAACCTAGCGCAACTTGCAAGCTTTGTCTGGGCTTTCAAAAAAGCCCCCAACGGCTATGACGGAAGTGATTGCGTTGTGTCACTATTGGGAAAGTATCAAAGTAGACTACGTGCACACGCTGAAAACTATGCACATCGACATCTACCGTAAGAGCTCGGGGTCTCCCCTAACCGTGGTAAAATAGCTCAGGTGTAAAACGAAGGGTTGTAGGCTCTGTTAAATGAACGCTTGGCCTTTCCCCTGCTGTGGGGTCATGTCTCGGCAGGTTCGTGCTTCGAGCAGGCCTTGGATCAGCCCTAGGGGGGACTTTCTCCAAAGTCTGGGAGGGGAAAACCGGGTCAGCTTAAACTGGTTTAGGCGGCACCGGCTCTTGGGGCTGGGAGAGGCCATAGCGAGCTTTTGTTTCTTGGACTGTCCGTGCGGCTATTGGTGGTCTTATCGGGAGCTCCGTGGCCTACTTCCTCGAGGGCAAGTGGAGCTGTTTGGTGAGACAGGAATTCGGTTAGGGGTTGTCCTGGGTTCACTGTAGTAGCTGACCGCAGGCAGGGTGAGCTCTTTAAGCCCCAGCTCTAGTACTTGTTTCTCACGCACTCAGCTTGGGAGGAGGCGGTGAAGAGCTTCGGGGTACGGGCGATCACTAATGTCTCTGTATAATCTGGCAGGTAATTTAGATTAATTAAGAAAGCATGCCGTTTGTTTTTTAAATGGTGTTGAATATAAGCATTACTAACTACTGATTAGCTGCGACAGCGCCAATAAAGGAGTAGGCATATTATGCTCACAAGATATACTGAGGCTAACACTGGAAAAGGAACAATGGGCTTGGTTGCAATTCGGGTAAACAAATATCCAGAACCTGGGCGTGGTAATGGCGAGGGATCCCAAGGAAGCCCATAGCGAATAGCCAGCTCTCGAATGTTCAACAAATGAATTACTGGTATACCTTGAGCAGCCATTTCAAAAATTAACCCTCTGTTACTGCTTTCGGGTATTTTTTCGATAACGTTTAGGCCAGCTTTTAACTTTAACACAGCCGGGTCCTCGCCCATGTCTACCCAGTTGCCTCCGATGGAAACAAAAGCTGCTATTTTACGCTCTCGAGCATATTGGTAATATATCTCTATTCTTTTTTGTTTATTTTTTTGCAAGTCATCAACATATATGAAAATGCCCGGGTGTTCATCAATTTGTTTAAGTAAGAGTTCACGTCCTTCTGGTGTCATTTCTAAACCAATGTCCTTGGTCCCTCCAATTGACAAAGCTACGGCTCGAAAACTATTAGCGAAAATACCTAATCGGATTAATAAATCTTCAATCTTTGCCCAAGTAAATCCTGGATCGTTAGCCCCCCACTGCGATGCCCCTAAAGAACAAATAAGCACGGGAGAAAGTCCCATAACTTTACAGGCTGAAAGAGTGGCGATCACCAAGGCAGGGAAAGAGCCCGAGGCTCCAATAGCAACGGCATCCCCTTCCTGGGCACCAACTTGATGAAGAAGATAAACAAGTAAGGCAGCAAAATTCGGATTGGTTGAAGTTCTTTTGGCCTCCAAATCCCCTAGAGTAGTGGTGATCGGTGAATATCTAGTACCAATAAGACCTGTCTGATTAATATCATCTGGACTAAAGGGTGGCCCTACAGAGCTTCGATAATCCCGGATCGCTGTTATCGCTCTTTCCATAAGGAAAGCTGCATCGCACATTTTTGCATACAACTCTTGATCCGGTATTATGTTGCTTTGCACCGCCACCAAAAGAGCTACTATACTGATACTGGCTGCCAAAATTAAAAGCCAATTTTTTCTTTTTTTTGTTGTGTAAAAAAGCCCCCTCCTCAAAGGCAGGTATTTACCAAAGCGTTTTTTAAAATCACAAAAACATCTCATATATGTTACATGACCAGCAAACGAGTAAGGAAGTAAGTGACGACGCTGGCAACTGTTAGGCCACACAGGCTGGGCCAGATCCCTTGCCGCTCAAAAGCATTGGCCAAAAGACCTGGAATCACCCAACCAATAATCCGAAACTCAAGAGAAAATGGCCACAGAGTTGGTAAAACTTTGTAGGTCAGCACTCCTAACGTAGCGGAAAGCCCTATTAAAAGCGCGAAACGCCTGTGGCCGAAGAGGATGAGCCAGTGTGAAAGAATACGATATATAATCCATGTGATTGAGGCTACGACCAGCGTTCCAACTAGCCGAAACGGCTGCTCCGATTGGGCTGCAAAATAGGCCGGAACAATAAGTCCACCGGGATAAAAACCAGTCATCTCAACGAAAACGCAACTAACGATTAATCCGATGAGAAATATCTCGGGCGTCATACAAGTTCCCAATTTTCTCCCAATACTCGATAAGTTCAGCCCCAATTCCCGCGATATTCCCAAACCCGAAGATTATCCCCCCACGGGGGTCCACAGAAAGGACTGTGTTCATAACGTCTTCTGGAAACTGTGGTCGGAGGACAGATACGTTTATGCGGTTCGTTTGCGCGCGGAGTGTATGTGCCACTGCATGAGCTCCCACTCCACTCACAAATAAGTGTTCAAAACGTAAAACCTGTGCACTTAGAGCTTGGAGCCATTGTAAAGTGCGGTCCTTTCGGTCCGCACGCAAATTCAAAAGTCCAACCATTGGTAATTTATGCGTCTTTTCATTCCATGCCCTCACCCGATCATAGATTAATTTAGTTGATACGGGATCATTTGCAGCGAACGCGTTGACGGCAAACCAGTGCTTATCGCCTACCACGAGGTGCCAAATTCTTAACGCCCCAAAATCAGGGTGTGCTTGCAGCATACCTCTTAAAGCTGTTTTCGGTGAAACTCCAAGTGCTTCACAGACCGCTAGAGCTAGGCGGACGTTATTTTCCCACTCACAATAGTCCCGTCGACTGTATTTAGCTAACAAGTCTTCATACGCTGTCTTGTCAATCGGGCATGTTGGAAGGCCCCGCTCTTTGAGTATTTGCCGGAGAATTTCTGGGCATTCATCTTGGTCAAACACTACTAGTCGGCAACTTTTAGGCACCCCAAACGCAAAAACAGCACCTATCTCCTGTATGGATTCACCCAGAGTTTCTAGATGGTCAGGACGAACATTTGTGATAACTACAATGTCGGGCTGAACAAGTTTTCTTAATTCAACTTCATAACTTTCTTGCCGAGTGCTCATAACCTCGAGAACCGCGGCATGGACATGTTGCCGACGCGCAAGGTTTAGAATATTTAATTGCTCCAAAATGCTGGGGAAACCACGTCGGCGCAAGGGGACTTCCGCTCCTGAGGGAAGGATTACGACCGCTTTAGAGCCCGTCGTTTTAGCAAGCACGCGATGGCCACCGGCTGAAAGGCCTGCCGCAATCAAACGCGTAACGCTGGATTTTCCTCGGGTTCCAGTGACCGCTATCCTTAAAGGAACACTCCTTACAATTTTTTGCACAGTAAGACGCTCAAAGGTATAAAACGCGACCAGCATTCCTGTGAGGAAAGCTACATATTCCATAGTCACTGGTATACTACACAATCAGGAGGTAGAGTGGCTGGATCAGAAAGATAGCTTCCTAGGCCAAACCGTATTAAATCGGCATATTTCGGGACGTTGACCACAGATATTGATTTGCTAGGGAAGACTTTCGAAAACTGGTTAAGTATTTCCAAAGAAACCGATAGGTGCTGCCCGACACGACGGTCTATTGACCAGCCGTCCTCGTCATACGGCACGAAAAGTCTCCCGCGTCTGGCTAATCTGAGGAGGAAAGGATCTTTGCCCGTAAGGAGCAACTCCTCTGTCTTAGGACCAGTCGGCTGATCCAAGAAAGGTATAGGCGCTTCGAGCAAAAAAGGAAAAGCATCTGAATAATCCCCTATTTCCCGATGGGACAACCCGCGGAAGCCAACGGGAGATGGTTCTACATGGCAGTCAAAACCTTCCTTTGGTTTGATCCAAAGCGCTGTCAGCGTTGCAATTCTTGCTGATTTTTCGGGAGCCACTATACAGTTGGTCACAGGATACAGGGTTTCAGCCTCGTGGAAATCAATAACTACATCCACCTTTCTCTTTCTTATTAATTCCATTACGGCATAGGCTACCCGCTCCATAAGCAGCCCATCTGGCCGGCCCGGCCATGCTCGGTTTATATTACGCGCATCCACAAACGATAGAAGCTGCCCTTCTGGATAGTGCACATAAACATCGGGATCCGGCCATTGGTCCAATGGGCTTGCCTCTCGGTTGCCCATGCGGAAAATCCTTTCTCCCCAAGGTGTGGCAATGGAGAAAAACAAGGGATAGCCATCACCTGGCCGCGTATAGCAGGAAGCACTTCTATTCAAAAATGGAATAACTATTACTGTTCCTTTTTTAACTACTGCGTTCTCAATGTAAACTAAAGAAGCTAGGAAACCCGCTGGTTCATTTGGATGACTATTGCCCAATAAAAGCGCAACCCCTCCTTCTTCTCCTCCTTCGAGATAAAAAACGAGTGCGTCAGCTAGCGTTCCTCTAAGAGAAGGGCAATACTCGCTAAGACTACCAACGCGTGTAACCCCAGGACCTAGAACAACAGGTGTTTTATAGTGTCTGTGATGCCATAACTGACTAGCACCTAGTCCAGTAACGACACTCGCGACAACAATTAAGAGTATTTTTATACAAGTAGCTCTATTGATAGACATAAGCCCCCCTAATTTACCCTGCATAAGCGCAAGATAATGGGAATCAGTACCAGCAAATATAACGCGAAGTTTTGTAGTTCATTTTTAGTATCTTTAAGGTTCGCCACTAACAACGCCGCTACCCAACCACACATTATGTAGTAAGCAATGGTAATTATTGACATTTGCACCTCCTCTTTAGGTGCTCCACGCTACTAGAAACGCAAACCTTCGGCTAAAGATTATCATCGCGAGTCCCACCGCCGTTACAAGAATCCAGGGTATCAAGGAAGCCCGAAGCATCTGAGTATATTTACCTTTGTAACCCGAGGTAAGAATACTCAAACGCCCTATTAGAGCAGTAGGGGGCAAGCCATCACCCAGCAGCCATAACAGACTTAATCCTGCGATAACTACGGTGGCGTGCTGGCCAATAGAATCAAAAAACCAAGCTAAGGGAATGCCCAACACTGCTGCGCCCCCATACGTTAGCACCCCTTCAGAGAAGGGTATAACCAATGGAAGGATTGCATATATTATAGTTACTGGGAGCATCAAAACGCTGTAAGCAATTAAACCACGTATACCTGTGGCAGTAAGAATTTGCTGCACCACACCAACGACTACAACCGTTGCTAAAAGGGGCAGTAGCCTCCGAGTCACTTCTAAAGATAGAGACCAAAGGCGAACAGTTTTGAAGAAACAAAACCAAGCGACAAACGCAGAGATTGCAAAAACTAATGGCAAGCCGAGCACCGGCATTCTAAAAGGCCATATACGAGTGCTAATGATGAGGGTAAAAAATACCAAGAAAGGCAGTAGTATCTGCCACCATCTGATCTCTTGGACAGGGCGGGTCAGGGTTTTGACCGGTTCAGCTGAAGCAGAAGTCCTTTTCCATCCCAAGAACACAACAGTAAAAATGGCTAATCCCACAATAGGCACTGCAAGGGTTAGTTCAAAACCCACGTAAGGAATTGCCGTTCCTGCGCATGTTATCATCGCCCAGACGTTCACCGGTGGAGCCGCTGCGCTCAAACCTCCTAAGATAAACAAGATTGCCGCAACACGTTCCCCGGAGATTCCAAGGCTTGCGAGGGCTGCGGCTACAGGTGCTCCCATTACCAATAAAGAAATACTCCCCGCCCCTGTCAGAGCCCCGGGAACCAGCAGCAATATCGCCAAAAGTATCAGTGTAGCAAGCCGCCATCTACCTGTATATGATACGATATAATAAACAATGTAGTCTATTGCACCTGCAGCCTGCAAAATTCCCATGAAAGTAGCGCCAGTAACGAAGATCAACACTATATCTAAGTAGGCAAAAGTCCCTTCAACCAGATGCCGTGGTAGGTCTTGGGGCGAGAACACCCCTGCTAACATGCCAGCACCCCCCGTCACCACGGCGGAAATTAGTAGCCTCAGTTCTACAGACAGCTTCCGCAGACTGCAGGTCGCATAGGCAAGAACGAAAACCATCAGCAAAATAATCGGTATGGTCATATCCCCCTTCTTGCAAAAATAAAAAGCCCCTCTTAAAAAGAGGGGCTTTCTCTAGTTCACTGTAGCCCGAAGAGCGCTTTCAGCACAGGGATGACGTCAACGGCATAATCTACAATTACAAGAGGTATTTTCCTTTCCTCAGCCAATTTGGTAAAGCGGTCATCGAAGTTGCTGTCCTTTGTTACGACAAGGACATCGACATACGGAGCGACGGTATCGATCATGAGCTCGTTCTCACTTCCAGGCGCCCCTCGAGCTGTTTGCCCTCCTATATGGAATCCAACAACTAGTATCCCTTGCTCTTTGGCGTACGATAAAACGGCTTTTAGGCGGGCAATCTCCGTCTCCACAGTGAGTCCGGACGCCCCCATGCCTTTGAGGCTGGCACCGATTGCTACCAGGAGTGTCTTATACGGAGTTCCAATTGGATAGAGTTTGGTGTCTGTGTGGACCTCCACGTGAAACCCGGGGCCGGGCTGTGCTCCGCCCAGGCCTACTCCTGCAGCGATCAGCTCCACAGTAGGGACATCACAGTAATCGTAAAGGACGCCAGCTTCTTCGCATAGAATATTCAGCACCACCACATCGTTGCTCTGGCCAGCAGATGTTGTAAGGACTGGGAACTCCGCCCTAGGCAGCTCTTGTCCAGGGAGGAGGAAAAACACGCTCACTGCAGACACCAACACGACAGAAAGGCGCATATTTTCACACCTCCTTAAACTTTCTCGAAACCGGTGGGGGGGCGGAAAAATCCGCCCCCCACTCCCCGCCCTGTCCATCCCGTTCTTTATGGCCACGGTTTCATCTTATCCTTTTCAATGATCAACTTTAACCACCACTCAGGCCAACTCACCGCCCCTCGTTTACCAGGTTCGCTATAGATATAACCGTGGTTGAAATAAACGAGCAGGTTGTCGCCAAGCTCCCACCACGCCTTCACAACGCGATCGACAGCGGATTTGGAATAGTCGGTGAGGTATTGTCGCGCCTTAGCTGGATCCTCGTTATACAGTCGGAGCGCTATTTGGTCAACCATTTGCGTTTCAAGGATAAGCAAATTCTCCCAGTATTCTTGAGCCTGTTTAACGTACTTCATGGTGAGAGAGTAAAACGGCAAGGTGTGATATGTGACATAGTCGAAAGCCCACCGCGCGGATTCACGATCAAATTGCCAGTGATTGCCTATTGTTATCGACTTTGGAAGCTCGTTAACGCCAACATATATTGGGATAAAACAGGTGGTGTCTGATTCTCCCAAGCCTAGCCACAAAACTCCGCCAATGGGGTCAGGCAGCCAAGAACGCGATACGCACACGCTAACGTAGTCGCAGTGGTATGACTCAAGCGGTCGGGCGAATCGATATGGAATGCCCTCGACTCTGAATGAGAGTCGGGGGTACCGATTTGGACTCTCAAAGGGTCCCGCAGCTACGCCTTTTGTCATGTCCAGGAAAGTGCCTTCATAATGATCGCGATAGATTGCGAAGATATCCTGGAGAGTAAGCTTTTTGTCGGGTTTCACGGAGAACGGGTATTCATGCAATGGCAAGTCAGGGCTCAACTGAAGCGACGGCGCTAGCAAGTCCAAGGCGCGCCAGATCCGAGCATAGAAACCGTAAGAATTTGCTGGTGTGATAGGTGTACCATCTGCGTGATACCGAGGGTCATAGATGTCGCTGAAATTGAAGGGTTTTCCGCTTGTTGGATCATACCACCCCTTTTTGACTGCAAACTCCAACACGTTGGATGAATACATGAAGTTTTCTTTGTCCTCAAAGTCTATAACACCAATAATGCTATGGTTCGGCACAACAGCCACTTCGTCGTCGGGGACGCGTCGAGCAGCCCATATGGCCCCAGGTTCTCCGCTTTCAGGAGACCACAGAGGCCCTACGCCATAAATTTCGAAAATCCACACTTCATCCTTATCAGCTACCGCTAAACATTCAGCAGCATCGATGCGGCCATTGTAGCCATATTTTTCAGCAAGCGCCCCCATTAGCTGCACGGCTTCTCGGGCTGTGGAACACCGTTCCATCGCAATCATGGTAAGCTCGGAAATAGTAAATAATCCCGGAGTATTTGCTAGTTCGCGCCGGCCTCCAATCGTTGACTCGTTGATTTGCAGCTGTTTTTCGTTTAAGTGACCGAAGATTCCATGGATATACGCGTAAGTATGCGGGACCTCTGGTATCTCAATACCTGAGAAGATCTTTTCATATCGAGGAGGACGTGTCCAGTTAGCATCTGGGTATGTAGAATACTGATCGAGTAAGTAAATTTTGCGTGTTGCACCTTCAGGGTGATCCCGGGCAGGTATTAAATGAAAGGTAAAGTCGCAGAGTCCACAATCCGCGCTTTGAGCGGTTATAACCGATCCGTCAGCAGTTGCCTTTTTTCCAGCCGCTACGATTGTACAAGTCCTAAACTCCGTCTCGCAAACAGAGCAATCCTCACCTAACGCAGCGAAGGCCGCCACCAAAAGACCAGTTAAAACAACTCCGCAAAACAGTATCCATGCTCTGCCTCGCCTTACCATTTATACCACCTCCTTAATAAAGAGTATAACGGGTTGTCCATTGTGAAACAAGCCCTCGAGTTGTCCCAAGTTGTTTTCTCGTAAGACCAGTCCTCCTCGATCGGCATACGGATTAGCGGGGCGACTGCGTCGGCCCCCTAATCCGTCTGCGCTCCGCTTCAGGAATACCTTGGCCGATGCGCTCCCTCCAGGGTATGAAGGAAGGCAAGGACGAGGTGATAAGCCTTGGGCTCCAGTTGTCCCTCGGGGAGGATGTCACGGGCCCAGGCCAGGCCTTTGAGGGCGGCCTCCAGACGCGCTAGGTCCTCTCGAACACGGGGGAAGTTGCGCATGAGGGAGGCCTCCCGAAGGAGGGGGAGCTCGCGCCGCCTGTAATAGATGAGCTCTACCCGGTTGGCCACGTCCAGCACCGCCCCGCTTGGGGAGGTGAGGCGACGGGCGCCCTTGGCCAGGATCCGCAGCTTCCCGTGGTTTTTGGTGAGAACGGTGGCGATGAGGTCGGTCTCCATGTGGTCCTCCCTGGCCAGCACCACCCCTTCGTCCCGCACAAGCTGGGCCATCAGAGGAAGATC
>CALDGA010000167.1 GCA_937942085.1 uncultured Flavobacteriales bacterium | reverse complement strand
AGTTGGCAGAGCGGCCGGCTGTTAACCGGCGGGTCGGAGGTTCGAGTCCTCCCCGGGGAGCCAGGGTCCGTAGCTCAGGTGGTTAGAGCGCACGCCTGATAAGCGTGAGGTCCCTGGTTCGACTCCAGGCGGGCCCATTTTGTTGGTTTGTCAGTGGATTCTTAATCCGCTTCGACAGATCTTTTGGCGCCTAGCGTTTATGGTAACTAGTTTTGATCCACACGTCCTTGCGTCGAAAGTTGGACTTGAAATCGTTGATCCGATTGAGGCAGCGCCTGGAATTCTTCACGAGTACGAGCCCTCTCCAGAGGCGGGATGTAGCATTCCTCATCAGGACGATGGGCCGCCCTACCTGGCCCTTCAGTGCCCGGTAGCGTCTAGACATAAAAGGACGGTAATGCTCATCCAGCTCCTCCCAATGCTCGGGGTTCTCCCCGGCGAATTCCAGTCCCGAGGCTCGCAGCCAGCTCATCCCCCGACCACAAAGCACAGCCCAGCACCACGGTGGGCTCTGGGTTTCGGGCCACAAGGAACGCCTACTGGTATTGGGGAAACCTGTGGTCTAGTCCTGCTTTTTATAGAGCGTCAGCACATTCTCCTCTACCTCAGGGGGTGTGCGCCTTGGCAAGCGCTTAGGGTGGTGAGCAAAGGCCCGAAGGCCTTCTTCCCCGTGAGTTTGGGATTGCCCTATTCATTTGAACCCAGTATTCCGAGATACACCGGGTCTTCTTTTTCCCTAAGCCTAGCAAATACGGACCAGGCCTAAGCGCGCGGCGACCTTGGGCGACAGTATAAGGTTGATCAAAAGTAAAAGCCTCTATAAGGGCATCCTTCCTTTCCGTGGGGTTTTCCCAAGCGAAGAAACGAGGGGGATGCCTTATTTTTCAAGAATCCCTCAAACGGCCCCAGGTCAGGGTTAAGAGGTGAATCATCCTGTCCTGACGCATCTACCCGCGGGACTTGACATATAGTAATCGAACGCTATAATACGGATAGATATGGAAGATTTGGGCGCCAGGGTGCGAGCATTGCGGCTGGAGAGAGGGATGAGCCTGCGGGAATTGGCGGCGCGGCTAGGAAAGACAGAAAGTTATCTTTCTAAGTTGGAAAACGGGAAGCTCAACCCCTCTTTGGCTTCACTCAAGCGGATTGCCGATGTATTAGGGAAGCCATTGGTACATTTCTTCGAGGACCCGGTTATACCGGTTGACGCTGTGCTTTTGGACGGCCAGCGTCGGCGGATTGTTGTTTCTCCCTCATTAGAGTATGACATCCTTTCTGCTCCCAATCCCCAGCTCGCCTTGTTCAAAATGACGTTGAAGAAAAGGGGAACAAGTGGGGCGTCGTTTTATGCGCATCAGGGTATCGAAAGCGGTTTGGTACTTAAGGGGAAGGTAAAAATCGTGGTTGGGAACAAAGAGTACGTCCTCAAGGCCGGTGACAGCATTACCTATCGGAGCGATCAGCCACACCGGTTTGAGAACATAGGAGATGAGGAGGCTGTGGGTATTTGGGCAGTTAGCCCTCCCACATTCTAGTGTTGCGAATGAAGTGTTTCTGAAAGGAGGTGGTTTCCAGAAAAAAAATGCTGTGATGGTGAGAAAAATGTCAACTGCAAAGGAGGATGAGAAATATGATTAGGAAAAGAGCGGTGGTAATGTTGTTAGGGGCTACTTTAGCGGTGGTTGGTTTAGGTTATGAGGTTGTTGACGGGAAGATCCATATTGTTTACGGAGCGCGCCAACCTGTGGAAATTCTCGACCCTAGTATCCATTATGATTGGTCAACACGGAACATCCTGCAATCCCTATATGATGCACTTCTCAAGTACGTAGATGATCCACCAGTATTGGAACCATGGCTTGCTAGTTCATGGGAAGTCTCGACTGATGGCAAGGTGTGGACCTTCTATTTAGTTAAAAATGCAAAGTTTCATAATGGGGATCCGGTCACTGCTGAAGCGGTGAAATTTTCATTTGTCCGAACACTTTCACTCAAAAGGGGCCCGGCATGGATGTTGCTCCAAGTGCTTGATCCAGAGGGGATCGAAGTGCTAGATCCTTATACGATACGATTTAGGCTGAAAGAGCCTTACGCGCCATTCGCTGCTGTCTTGCCTTGGTGGTACATTATGAATCCAAACGTGGTCATGGCTCATGAGGTAAATGGAGACTGGGGAACAGCCTGGCTACAAAGCCCCCCCAATGAAGCTGGGTCTGGGCCGTTTGTTATCAGGGAATGGAGACACGGCGAATATTACTGGCTGGAAGCATGGGACGAGTATTGGAAAGGCTGGCCTCATCCCGACCACATTGGAGGGTTTATATTCAAGCTTATTCGTGAACCTGCCTCCCAGCGTATCGCTATCTTGACGGGAGAAGTGGACATCGTAGAGGGTGTTACTCCACGAGACTTTGACGAGCTAGCAAGGACACCCGGGATATATGTCCCTGAACATCGCGGCATGACCACTTTCGGGATCAAGATGAACACCAAGCGAGGCATGACTGCCAACCCTTTAATCCGCAAAGCAATCTGCTATGCCTTCGATTACAATGCCTTCATTGAGATTTATGAGGGACATGCTATCCTTGAGGACAGTCCCTTTCCTCCGGCTGTCAAGGGTTATGTAAGCCTTGCAGAGTGGATGTACCGCCAGGATCTAGAAAAGGCCAAGGAATATATGCGGATGGCCGGCTATCCTGATGGGGGATTTGAACTTGAATATGTTTACGTCGCAGGTCTTGAAGAAGAACGGCTTATGGGGTTGGTGCTTCAGGATTGTCTCGCTAAGCTTGGGATACAGGTGAAGATGGTACCGATGGTTTGGCCGCAGATGGTTCAGCTCGCCTCTAAGGTGGAAACTTCTCCTGACATGATGGCTGTTTTTACAACCCCGATCATGAACGATCCTGATGCCATCGCCATCCAATACCATCCGATGTCTGCAGGTTCGTATTACTATTCGCACTGGTATGAGAATCCCAGGGTTACACACCTTGTCGAGAAAGCTCGGACAACGGTTGATTGGGAGGCTCGGGCCAAGATGTACGACGAGATCCAGAGGATCGTCCTGTATGACGCCCCTGAGATTTTCGGAATGCTATACAATCGACGATGGGCGCTTCGTGACTATGTACAAGGTTTCCGGTACTGTCCATTGCGGATGACATCGGAAATTGACATGTATTATTTGTACATT
>CALDGA010000166.1 GCA_937942085.1 uncultured Flavobacteriales bacterium | reverse complement strand
GAAATTTGCACATCAGGCCCAATACGAAAGTATGAACCTTCAGGAACTGCCGCCGACGGCCACGATGGCACAATCAAACACTTATCCGGAAACGGCACAAAATCTAAAAGGTAATTCGGAAGCACAATAGAAAAAAGCCGCGTTCCGATCGACAGTCCCGCTTCTCCTTCGTTTGTCAAATATTGCCCAAAAAGAGACATTCCTAAATCGATGCGTATTGCTCTGGCCAACGAACCGGCTGCAAACATCGGAAACCGAATCGGCACTGGGCTAACGAGTCGGGACAAAATAGCCAGTGCTAACGGCGATGGTGGAATCGGTGGCAACCCAAACGCGGCGGGACGAAAATCCCTAGAGGAAATTTCAAGAATGACGCTCCGTAAAGCACCCCAAAAATCCGTATGAATTGATGTGTCGTTAATATGTTTCAGAAGTACGTTCCCAACGAAGCCGCCGAACTGTCCAACGCCGCTAACCGATCCAATCATCTCGACAGGTCGGCACATAAAAGAAAACGGATTGCTCGGATGACTCGATTCGCTAACGATTGGAATCGCATTTAATAGGTCCAGCCAATGCCGAGCATGAATCACAACGCTCCGTTGTGCATGCATTGCCGACTGGAAGGTCTGAATAGCGGCAATGAATCCGTCGAATAAAAGTCGACCGTTAAGAAAAACCGTAATCGGAATATAGCGATTACCAAAAACGGGAAATTCACTCATGGGTGCGTCCGTAAACATATTGCCGTCAAAACGAAGACCAAGAGGAAGACGAAGCTCTAGCTCTGGAATCTGGTTCAGTGCGTACTTGCAGCGTACCGATAATACTTCCGGTATAGGCTGGTCTTCGATGTACGCACTTACATATGAATTCCAAACAACATGCGTCATAAAGTTGCAATAGCCATCATAAAGGATCCTAATGGCGCTTCATCCGTCAAGGCTACTGTTAGCCCTACCAGCAGTCCAGAACGTAAACAGTTTCCTGTCGCAACAAATATTAACGGAGGCGGATAGGGTGCGGGGCTTACGGCATGCTCCCAATAAATGTTTAATAAGGTTGACGAACCGCTCAACATTTTGTCGTTGATTTTGCAATCTCTCGCCGCATCCCAGAAACGGCCCGTAACCTGCGCTAATGTCGATTTCTCCGGAAAGCGGTTTACATAATAAATATCATCTGCGAGTGGAGTTTGAATTTGATGGCCGCTTTCGTAAACCAATTGTGTATTTACAATAACGATTCCGTCCAACGGTGTTGGTTTCATATATATATCGTGCTCACCCGGAATCGCAAAATATGCGACACTGACCTGAAACGGACCAGTCAGTACCGCTTCCACCCCACCAGTTTTGATGCTTAGGGTGTTCGTAGAACCGCCTTCGGCAAGTGTAACGGTCGCCCACGCTTTTTGTTTAGCCATAGTAGTTTGGTATTAAATAGGAGTCAGCAACCTGTCTTGCATACGCCAAAAAACGACGTACAGGCACAAGCTGTTCTGCCGAAACCAGCGGCGATGTCGTAACGATGGGCTGTGGTGTAAACGGAATCTCTGGTTCCGCTGGTAATGATCGGGTTGCCGAAATTGGCCCAGGCAAGCTTGGTGCCGATTGGGATGTTATCGCGGTTACGGGCGTCAGCGGCTTCGGCGTTCCGATAGTTGCTGCTTGTTGGATCGACATCGGCGGCGTTGTAACCGGCGCGGCAAACGGCTGCTGCTGAAAGGATACGCCTTCGGAAGCCTTCGCCGAACGAGGTGCGGAAACTGCCGACAGGGCAGTTTGTAGTGGACTGCTTGTTGCCGGAATCGGTTGATTTTGCGGCGTAGTGAGGCCAGCTTCCCACATCGAGAGGGCCTGCTTAATAAACTCATACAAACTCTTAAACAGTTCTGTTCGATTCAGCTCCAGCATCGGTTTCCCCTAATAGTGTCTTTGCTATATGAATTGTCCTTACCAACGAGGCAGCAGATTTCGATATCGCCAGCCATGGCGCAAATAAGATTTTTGTAACAAGACGGCTGTGAAACCAATCCTGTTCACTGATGCCGTCTAACGTAGCTCGGCAAAGTTTTAGTAGGATAAAGGCTAGGTAAGTTTCATCTTTGAAAAAAAATCGGGATCTTCCTTTGCACTTCGATAAAGCTCGTGTAGCAGGGGTAGGAACTGCCCACGAAAGACCTCCTGCGCAGCTAGAAACTGATTAATGGTTGGAAAAACGATTTCCGATAAGGTTGCCAGTCGCTCCAGCAAAATCTCTGGCATATCCGTAAAATTCGCAATCGAATCGTACACGAGATCTTCTTTATCGTCGCCTAATTTGTCCGAGAACTCGATTTTGGCAATCGATGCCAGAAACATCGCATCTGGCTGCGAAATTTTGTTTTTGTTGACTAATGCACTGACCATGGACGCTTCCGCCAAAGTCAGTTCGCGAAACGTAATAAAGTAAAGGCCGCCAAGTACGGGATACCGTTTACTAAACGGACGGCCTTCCACAAGGCACTTCAGAAATTCAACTCTGGTTTCCTCATCTACAACAATCGTTGTCTCTTTACCCATTGTGTTCTCCTTCTCCTTCGCGAGGTGTATAGCCCAACTCAAACATCGACGTAAGCCTGATCGCCGTACGTAAGTAGTTTTCAGACTCCAAATAAATAAGATCGTGCTCAAACATATGGTTTCCATCAGACACTTGGGAATCGGCTATACGTGCAACAGTGGGATAGGGGGACCAAGTCCGCGGGTATCCAGGATACGCATGTGTTGGCACCGCCTGATACGCGCGTGATGGTAAAACGCCCAGCCGCGGATCCCAGAAACTTACCCCCAACACTTGTCTTTCCCACCACGGTTCTGGATGTATTAGTTTCTGCGTCCCGTAGTCGTCGATCTCGCGGAAATTAAACATCGCCGCTTTAACCGGCTTTCCTTGGCCGTCAACATCCGAGTAATAGATATCTTCATATGACTTGCGCATTGTTGCCGCCGTCTGATCTAATAATTTTGTTCGTTCCTCAACCTTGCCCGCAGCTTTTTCAAACTCTTCCTTTGTAATTTCCTCCGTTTTAACGATCCCGGTTTTTACGTATAGCATGGTGTCAATAATTGTCGGCGTTGGAATCCGGGCAAGATCGCGAGTAAATGCATGAACGGCGCCGTTGCAATTGTGAACCACGCCACAGTTTACATCATGCATCACTCCTTCGGCCCGCATGTAGATAAGACCATAGCCCTGATCAGGCTGACCCGCAAATTGCCCGCTTGACGCTTCCATTACAATAGAGCCCGGAGTATCGTCATGACCGTAGGCGCCTAACTCAATTTCTGCGGATCGAATGACAACTTTTCCTAAAGGGTTGATAATCTTAACGCCGCCGCCTGTTCCAATCGCTTCGCCTCCGCCGTCACGATAGAACCAGGAATTAAGCTCTGGAATGCCTCCGTGGCCCTCCAGCACCGCTCCCCTCATACCGAGTAGATAAAGGTTGTAAAGGGCGCCAACTCGAATATCTAAATTGGCGGCAATATCGATACTATGTCGGGCCGTTTGAATAATATCATTACCAGCAAAACAAACGACGTTTTGGCCCGAATGAAACACAATATCCGAAGCCGAACTAATAAATATCTTCCCTCCTGTCATGCGTATTTCGGAGCCGTAACCATCGCGTAGCACAATGGATCCATCCGGCAGCAGGCTTAAGGCCGAGCTACTATCATAAAGTTCAATGCTTTGCCGATAATCGATCTCTTTGTCTTGTTTTATCGGCAAGTCAAATACAGCCCCCTGTTGTAACTGAGAAGCCGACGGACGCCAACCGTTGTTGAACACTATGGTTTTGTAGTCGCCTTCAGAAATAGAATTAAAGTCCAGCAGATTTGCTAGAAGGCCCGAACGCGCTCGATAGCCGAGACTATAAAGCTCAAAATCGAACGCGGCCATGCTGTAAAGTAAAGGATCCAATGGCGGACCATCGCTATCGCCCTCAAATGTCGCAACCGTCCAAGGGATCAGCTTCTCTCTGTAACCACCAAGGTCGTAGTCGCCTTTTGGATCCCACGGAGCATGCTTCTCCACAATGGGGGTGATGTACGGATACTTTGAAATAATTAGCCCTGTAGCAGACCTAAGGCCTATAACACCGCTAATATCTTGAGAGATCTGCGAGAGTCCAATCCAATCGACGGCCCACTTTATCGGCTTTCCTAGGGAAGCCGGCGTTTGTACCAGCGACAAGGTACCTTGTCCTAAAAACCCACCAAACTCAATACATCGATAGTATGGTTCCGGGCGGTTGCGGCTGTTTAAATTTTTAAGATCAACAGCATTCTCATATTCTCCTTTTCCCCCTCCTTGTATCGCTTTCAGTAGATCGTAATCGTCAGGGCGCGCCGTTTGACCTAAAAATTCCCAAAAGTAAATTGGCTGTCGTTTAATGTAGCTTACTTCGTATCCGTCGCGGAAGTAATCACTGATCTGAAAACCGGCCCATTGTTGAAACAGTTCGCCGCCGATACGCAGCATCTTATCCCAAAACGTTAACGTAATGCCGGTAAAGTCATCTGCCCGAATCGTTGCAAGATACGGGTCGAAATGTTGCACCATCCCGGTTTCGCCAACGAATCCATATTCGCCGGTAACAAGCTGATCGTAAGGAGTTCGGGATGCCCAATCGCCGGAAAGAACCGTTTTCGGATAAAGGTCAAACGTCGTTTGCGACGCACAGGAGATCCGATGTGCAATAAATGCTCCTTCCGTAGATGTCAGCTTCGGCACAGCGCCAAGAATGATACCAAAAGGTGTGCCGGGCCTTACCGCGACGATGACCTGAGTGCCCGGCATATAAGAGTTGTAATTTGCAGCGCCCAGCGACGCGGTCGAACCATGCCGAAGTGTTGTCGCTTGAATATAGGGATGCGTTCCGTCAATCTTGACTTGATAAGCACCTAGATAAGGATACGCATAGACAATAACACCAAGGTGCAATGTATAGCGAAAGGCTGGATACGTAATTGCATCAAGCAGTGTTTGTACCCGGTCAGCGGCTGTACGAATGCCGGGAGGGATCAGTTGTCTTAGGTGCTCCTGCAGGGCAGCAAATTGCCTTTGAAGGGCCTGTACATCCGCTTGACGCTGCGTTGAACTGTCGGCAAACGGCGGCGTTATGTCATCAGGCATAGTAGATTACCTTAAGGCAGTTTCACCATATCGATCTGTTTGGTATCCGAGAATAAATACTGTAATTGAATTTCGGCTGCATAAGTCGGAGCAGCGGTATTATCGACGAGCGTCAATTCCGATACTGCGGCAAGATCAAA
>CALDGA010000165.1 GCA_937942085.1 uncultured Flavobacteriales bacterium | reverse complement strand
GGGTCCAATTGTTAAAGACAAGGCCAGCTTCATGGTGGCAGGACGCCGTTCGTACCAGGATGTACTATTGAAATTGAGCCCTAATGATGATTTGAACAACATCATCGCCAACTTCTACGACCTCAATGCCAAGGTCAACTATAAGTTCTCCGACAAAAGCCGTCTCTTCCTCAGCGCCTATTACGGCAAGGATGCCTTTGGTGTACCGGGGCTTGTTGGATTTAATTGGGGCAACCTAGGACTCACGGCTCGTTGGAACTACCTGCTCTCTGATAAACTCTTCATGAACGTCAGTAGCATTTACTCTGATTACGATTATGCCATCTTGTTTGATTTCCCACAAGCGAAAATTGACAACATCGCATACATCCGTAACCAGGCCAACAAAATCTCATTCAGCTGGTTCCCGAACGCGCAACACCAAATCAACTATGGGGTCGAAGCCACCGTATATGATTTTGAACCGTTCTCAACCACGTTGGATTACATCGACAGCAACCTCACAGACATCTCCATCGAACTTCAAAACGAGTACGCGGTAGAACCGGCACTCTTTATCGAAGACGATTGGAAAATCAACAACCGACTCACCGTTCGTGGGGGATTGCGCTATAGTTCTTTCTACAACGTGGGAGCACGCGACGTGGTAAACTACACCCCTACCTCTATCGGTACGGTTCGCAACGACCTCATTGTAGATACCACCTCATATGCCTCTGGCGAAATCATCGAATCTTTCGACGGTTTACAGGGTCTCGAACCACGAATAGGTATCAACTACAAAACCTCGGAAAACACAGCCATCAAAGCTAGTTATAACCGCATGCGTCAATACCTGCATTTGATATCGAATACCACCTCTTCATTACCTATTGATACATGGCGTCCCGCAGGTCGTTATATCAAGCCTGGTACTGCAGACCAAGTAGCCATCGGATGGAACCGCAACTTCAATGACGGCGAGTGGCAACTGAGCGTCGAATCCTATTACAAGAGCATGCGCGACCTTGTTGACTTCAAGAACGGCGCGCAGCCCACAGGTATCGACAATATCGAAGTAGCCTTGATGACCGGTCAAGGACGCAGTTACGGTTTGGAGATGCAGCTGGATAAGAAAGTCGGCCAACTCACCGGTTGGATCGCCTATACCTACAGCCGCTCGGAACTCCAAGTTGATCTGGGCAGCACCCCAGACGAATGGATCAACCTCGGCGAGTGGTACCCTGCTGCCCAAGATAAACCGCATGATTTTGCCTTGGTAGCGGCCTATGCTTGGAAACCGAACATTAGCTTCTCAGGTTCATTCATTTACCAAACGGGTAAGCCCTACACCTACCCGGAAGCCAAGAGTGAATTTGAAGGCATCATCTACCCATTTGCTTTGAGCCGAAACAACAGCCGTACCCCGGCCTACCACCGTCTCGATTTGAGTATGGACATCGCCGTTCCAAGCAAAAAAGGCAACAAAGCCAGCTGGAACGTTGGGGTGTACAATGCCTACGGCCGCAAGAATGCGTTCAGCATCTTCTTCGAGGAAGAATTGGACGATAACGGCGACCCAACGGGACAAACCAAAGCCACGCAGTTGAGCATCTTCGCTACTGCCATTCCTATGATTACCTACAACCTAGAGTTTTAATTCCCATGAGAAAGTACCTATACTTCATCATCGCCGCGGCAATCTTAACTGCTTGTGAAACGGACGTCACCGACAAGGTAAAAACGGACGCTTATGATGGCGCTGCCCTTCTTTCGGTCAGTGGCTCAGTTACAGACTTAATAGGCACCGGGACTTACGTCGACCTTGCCATCAGCTCTCCATATTTGGAAACTGGCGCACCTGCCAACATCACTGGAGCCATCGTGGAAGTGTACGAAAACGACAGCTTGGTGAGCACCTTATTAGAGGTAAGCCCTGGTCGCTATGAGGATACTACACTGGTCGCAACTATCGGTTACGGCTATCGATTACTTATCGATGTACCCGCCGGCTATGGAGATGCCACGGGCTTGTGGGAAAGCACCACCGATGTGGTGAACACGCCTTTCAACCTTCTTGCTCCTATGTTCCCCATTATGGAAGACGATAGCAGCTGGATCGACTTCCGCACCGGAGATTCTGTGTGGTATGCTGATGCTGATTCTTGCTACTACAGTCCCTATGCCCTTTGGAACGATCCTGTGGGGAAAGGCAACGCGTATTGGGTAAAGAACTACTGGACGACAGAAATCTACGCGCCAAACGGACTTTTGGGACCTTTCGAACCACAAGAGACTGAGAAGAGCTTGAATTCTGAGATCAATATTTTTAACGACGACCAATTCATTCAAGGCGCCCAGGTCAGCCGATTCAATTTCATCGGCCCACCGTACACCGTCTACCGCGACACCCTGATTAACCTGGTGTTCGAGACGCGCACCTTGAGCGAGGGCATGTACGATTACCTGACCGTAATGGCCAATAACATTGGCGGCGGCGGCCTTTTTAGTGTGCCTTATAGCCCACAAATTGGAAATATTCGTCGTACGGATGATACAACAGTCTATGGTTTGGGATATTTTTATGCAACATCAGTTAGATTTGATAGCATAACTCTATTCCACCCGTTCTAATGAATACCCTTCACTGGACCACTGACTTTTTGATCAAACAAGGCGTGCGCGAAGATTTCGTGCATTGGATTGCCTTAGGCATTGATATCATTCTTTTAGTATTGATTTCATGGGTGGCCGATTTCATTGCGCGCCGCATCCTCCTCTCCGTCATCCACACCTTGGTCAAACGCTCCAAAGCCACTTGGGACGACTACTTCTTCGAGCAGAAAGTCTTCAAGAATTTGGCGCACCTGGTACCGGCATGGATCGTATACACGAGCGTACCCATTATTTTCAATGACGTACCCGGCGCGATCCCCTTCCTCGAAAAGCTTGTGGTCCTCTATGTCATTGTACTCGGCGTTAGCCTGGTCAATCGCACCTTGCGTGCCTTGGAAAATTGGACCACCATGACCTCGAAATATGCGAACTCCCCCATTCGCACCATTTCCCAAGTCATTCGCATCCTCGCCTTCTTCGGTGCCGTCATTGCTGTCATCAGCATCCTCACAGGAACCAAGGCGGGAAACATACTCGGCGCCCTCGCGGGAACCACAGCCATCATCATCCTCGTATTCCAGGACAGCATCAAAGGGCTCTTGGCGAATTTCCAGATCCACATGTATGACCTGATCAAGGTTGGCGATTGGATTACATTCAGCAAATATGGAGTGGATGGCGATGTGGTCAGCATCGACCTTACCACAGTCAAAGTTCAAAACTTCGACAAAACCGTGAGCACCGTTCCGGCCACTGCTTTTGTCTCCGACAGCTTTGTCAACTGGCGCGGCATGAGTGAGAGTGGTGCACGACGCATCAAGCGTAACATCCATATTGATATCACCTCCATCAGACATTTGGACGAAGGCTTAGCAGATAGCCTTAGAGAAATAGACCTCATCCATGATTTCATGGTGCAGCGTCAATCCGAGATTGATACCAACAATCAGAAAAAGGGCATTAAAGGCGCCAGTAAGCTCAACGGCCGTCGCCAAACCAACATAGGCCTGTACCGCAAGTATGTAGAGTTCTACTTGAACAATCACCCCGGCATCCATCACGACTTCACCTTGATGGTACGCCAGCTACAACCCACCACGGAAGGGCTGCCTATCGAGGTCTACTGTTTCACCAACACCATCGTATGGCAAGAGTACGAAGGCATCATGGCCGATATATTCGACCACCTTTATGCTGCGACACGCCACTTCGACCTTGCCCTATTCCAGAGTCCTACGGGTGCCGATGTTAGAGCCATCACTGGAAAGTAAGCGCTCGACTTTTCCCGAAAAATTTTAAATCAAACAAAAACCCCCCGGACGCTCCACGCCCGGGGGGGTTTTTTATTGCATATGTTGCCTCGGCTTACGCCTCGGTTGTTTCTTCCATGTAGCTCTCGATAGGCTCACAAGTACAGATAAGGTTGCGATCCCCATAGGCATCGTCTACTCTGCGTACAGATGGCCAGAACTTATTGTCAGCAACATATTCTAGTGGGAAGGCTGCTTGTGAACGTGTATATGGCAACTCCCAAGTATCTGCACAAATCATTGCTTGGGTATGTGGCGCATTCTTCAATACGTTGTTCGAAGCTTCCATGTCGCCGCGAGTTACGGCATCGATTTCCGCACGGATGCTCAACATGGCATCACAGAAGCGGTCGAGTTCCGCCTTACCTTCACTTTCCGTAGGCTCTACCATTACGGTACCCGCTACTGGGAAGCTCACTGTAGGCGCGTGGAATCCATAGTCCATCAATCGCTTGGCAATATCGGTAACTTCGATGCCGGCATCCTTCTTGAACGGACGGCAATCTAGAATCATTTCGTGTGCCGCACGGCCATTTTCTCCGGAGTACAACACATCAAATGCTCCTGCGAGGCGCTCCTTGATGTAGTTGGCGTTGAGGATAGCGTATTTGGTTGAATCTGTCAATCCTTCTGCACCCAACATTTTAATGTAGGCGTAAGAAATCAATAGGATCAATGCCGAGCCCCATGGTGCTGCAGAGATCGAGTTGATCCCTTGCTCACCCCCCATGTCGATTACTGGGTGTTTTGGAAGGAATGGGGCGAGGTGTGCCTTACAGCAAATAGGACCCATACCTGGACCACCTCCTCCGTGAGGAATGGCGAAGGTCTTGTGCAAGTTCAAGTGACAAACATCGGCGCCGATCAGACCCGGTGAGGTCAACCCAACCTGAGCATTCATGTTGGCACCGTCCATATATACTTGACCACCGTGTTGGTGAATGATGTCGGTAATTTCCTTCACTGCACTTTCAAATACACCATGCGTTGACGGGTAGGTGATCATGAGCGAACTCAAGTTTGCACTGTGTTGCTCTGCTTTAGCGCGTAGGTCTTCTACATCGATATTTCCGTGATCATCACAAGCGACTACTACGACCTTCATTCCCGCCATCACGGCAGAGGCCGGGTTCGTTCCGTGCGCCGAAGAAGGAATAAGAGCAATATCGCGATGGCCTTCACCATTGGCTTGGTGGTAGGCACGAATGACCATTAGACCTGCATATTCGCCTTGCGCACCAGAGTTTGGTTGCAAAGATGTGGCATCAAAACCTGTGATTACAGCTAGGTCGCGCTCCAAGGTATCAATCACCTCAGCATAACCTTCGGCCTGGTCCACAGGCACGAACGGGTGAATGCCGTTCCAAGCTGCTGTGGAAAGTGGAATCATCTCAGAAGCTGCATTGAGCTTCATAGTACATGATCCTAGTGAGATCATACTGTGGTTCAAGGCCAAATCCTTGCGCTCCAAAGATTTCAAATAGCGCATCATATCCGTCTCGCTATGGTAGCTGTGGAATACTTCATGCGTCATGAAATCAGATAAGCGAACCAACTCCTCTGGCAAGTTGCCGGTAGGATCTGCCATTTCAATAGTCTCTACCCCTTCAACTTTTACGAGGATGGCGACGATATCGGCCAAATCTGCATCTGTGGTAGTTTCGTTCAATGAAACACCAATGGTCTGCTCGTCGAAATATCTAAAGTTCACCTTAGCCGCCTCTGCCAATGCTTTGACCTGAGTAGCGTTTGAATTTTTTAAGGTGATTTTCAAGGTATCGAAGAAGTGCGTGTTGTGCTGGGTCAATCCCATGCCTTTCACGGCTTCGTTCAACGCAGTAGCATGCATGTGAATGGTTGAAGCGATGCCTCTCAGTCCTTCCGGTCCGTGGTACACACCATAGGCACCGGCCATTACCGCCAACAATACTTGGGCAGTACAGATGTTTGACGTCGCCTTGTCGCGCTTGATGTGTTGCTCGCGCGTTTGCAAGGCCATACGCAATGCTGGATTGCCATCAGTATCGATGGTACGACCGATGATACGACCTGGAATGAAACGCTTGTAGCTTTCTTTCGTTGCGAAGTATCCTGCGTGAGGACCTCCATAACCTAGAGGAATCCCGAAGCGCTGTGTCGTACCTACTACAGCATCCGCACCCCACTCTCCAGGAGGCGTGAGCAATACCAGTGACATGATATCCGCTGCCACGACTAACTGAACCTCAGCAGCATTACATGCGGCTGAAAAGACACGGTAATCTTCTACAGAACCGTCGGCATTTGGGTATTGCACCAATGCACCGAAGAATTCTTCTGTTAGCTCAAAGGTTTTGTAATCTCCGAAGACCAATTCTACTCCGATAGGCTCCGCACGTGTGAGTAGCAAAGCGATGCTTTGTGGGAAGGTGTTTTGATCGACAAAGAATTTATTTGCACCGGCTTTTTTCTTGGCGCGTGACATGGCACCATAGAACATGCTCATGGCTTCTGCTACGGCAGTAGCTTCGTCCAAGAGAGATGCATTGGCGAGTTCCATTCCTGTGAGGTCGACGACCATGGTCTGGTAATTCATCAAAGCCTCCAAACGGCCTTGTGCTATTTCGGCTTGGTAAGGCGTGTAGGCCGTGTACCATCCTGGGTTCTCTAAAATGTTGCGCTGGATCACCCCGGGAAGTATGGTCGGGTGGTATCCCATACCGATGTAGGTGGTGAACACGGTATTCATCTGACCGAGCTCGCCGATGTGCTTGGCAAACTCTGCCTCTGTCATCGCAGGCGCAAGGTCCATTTCGCCTCTGAAACGAATGGCTTCAGGTACGGTTTGGTCTATGAGAGCGTCTAGTGATTCAGCCCCAATGGTCTGGAGCATTTCGGTGACTTCGAGTGGTTTAGGTCCGATGTGTCTGTAGGCAAAGGAATTGCGCTTCATACTCTGTTAATATTAGATGGAGCAAAAGTACGGCAGACTCGCCGAACATAGCGTACTTTTATGAGACCATAATGACACTAAATATCCACCCGGTTATAAACATTTTTTTGGGCCTCTTGAGGCCTTTCATCTACGCGAATTTTTGGGTCGCTGGGGCGGTTTGGGCGTTGACCCGACTGTCCGAATTCCAATTGACAAATTGGTGGGAAGCCGGGACCATGGATGAATATGGCTACTTTGTGCTGAATCCATCCTTTGCTGGTTTAAACGCTGCCGGAACGCTCATTGTTTACGGATTTGCCCGATTGTTTGAATCCCCTGGTGAGGAAGGGTTGCAAAGCAAGATCAACCAATGGCGATCGGCCATGCCAAAAACCGCACAGCTGAGCATGGGCTTAGGCGCCTCATATGTGGCCATATGGTGGGCACTGTACGGCTCCTGGAACCTCCTGTTTTTATATGCCGGTGCCATAGCCGTGGCCGCCTTGTACCCCCTCCCCTTTATTTTGAGAAAATCTGGCGGCGGATTGCGTTCAATTCCGGGACTGAAACTCGTGGTCATTGCGGCAGTGTGGGCGTACGTCACGGCCGTCATTCCGAGTGTTCACGCAGGAACCTTTACCATAGAAGTATTCTTTGAGCGCTTCTGGTGGACTGCGGCCCTGACCTTGCCTTTCGACGTTCGCGATATGATGGTAGATCAAGGCAGCATTCGCACTTTGCCGCATATGGTCGGACCTAGGAACACAGTGTGGCTGGCGAACCTCGTGCTTTGGTTCAGCTTTTACCTCCAGATCCAATTATTTGAAATGCCCCTCGCCTACACCTTCGGACTCTACCTTCTCTGCTCGATCATTATTGTACTCGCCAACCCAAAATTGGGCGACCTATACTACAGCCTACTCATTGAAGGACTCCCTTTCCTATTGTTAGGACTATGGGTCCTTAGTCCCTACCTTTAAGGCACCCATAATACAACCATGAACGTACTCAGTAAAGCACACGCACAGGAACTCGACGCCAATGATTCATTGGCCCACTTCCGCAACGAATTTCACCTCCCCGTGATCGACGGCAAGCAAACGCTCTACTTCACGGGCAACAGCTTGGGGCTGATGCCAAAATTGGCCGAAAAATACCTCGAAGAAGAGCTTGAGGATTGGAAAAACTGGGGCGTAGAAGGACATTTTCATGCCCGCCGCCCTTGGATGCCGTACCATGAATTCTTTTCGGAAAGCCTGTCGAAACTCGTGGGCGCCAAACCTGAAGAAGTTGTGGTCATGGGTTCACTGACTAACAACTTGCATTTGTTGATGGTAAGCTTCTTTCGTCCGGAAGGCAAGCGCACGAAGATTTTGTGCGAAGCGAAAGCCTTCCCGTCGGACCAATATGCCTTGGCCTCTCAACTGCGCTACCATGGATTAGACCCAAAAGAACACCTAATTGAGGTGGGACCGCGCGAGGGTGAACACCACATTCGCAAGGAAGACTTCATGGCCGCTATCGATGCCCATGGAGAAGAAATTGCGATGATGATGGTCGGTGGGGTAAATTACTACACCGGCCAAGTGATGGACATGAAACACCTTACCGCCTATGCGCAAAACAAAGGCATTACAGTCGGTTGGGATTTGGCCCACGGCGCAGGGAATATCGATATCAAATTGCACGATTGGAATGTAGATTTTGCCGCATGGTGCCACTACAAATACATCAACTCAGGTCCTGGGGCAACGGCCGGGTACTTTGTGCACGAACGCCACCACGGCAAGGCCGATATCCCTCGTTTCGAAGGATGGTGGGGACACGATAAAGAAACACGATTCGAAATGCCCGAAACCTTTAAGCCTATACCTACGGCAGAGGC
>CALDGA010000164.1 GCA_937942085.1 uncultured Flavobacteriales bacterium | reverse complement strand
CCCATTAATGAATGACTTTATTGTACAATTCTGGGTATTTCGCCTCGACATCTTTGTAGATATTTTGAATCGTATCAAACGTTTCTTTTTGCTCCCGAGCAGGAATGATATCTAAGATCCCAGCGTACTTCTTGCCGTAGTCTAGATAGCCTAGACTTATGTTTTTGCCAGATTTTACAGCAATGTGGAAAAAGCCCGTTTTCCATTTGTCTACTGCTTTTCTTGTGCCTTCCGCCGGAACCATCAACGTGATATCATCTCGTTTGATGAGCAATTCGGCCGCATAGTCGACTAAGTTGCTTCTTTTAGAGCGGTCCACTCCAATGGCGCCAAGCCATTTGAAAAACCCAAAGAAATACCACTTCGTGTAGAAATCTTTGATGAAGAATTTCACGGGAAGGCGCATGAGCCAGAAAGTGCCCATGGCAAAGACCAAATCGTAATTTGAGGTGTGCGGCGCCGCGATCATTACGGTATTGCGTGCCGCCGCGATTTGTTCTTTGGTGGCATCTAATTTCCAGCCAGAAAGCCAGAAAACGAGTTTTGCGATGAGGTATTTCATTCTGCCTTGGGTTCTGAGTCCAAAGATATTACGCCAAACCAGTTCTCGGGGAAGCCGACGAGATAAACTTTATTCGTGGCCCTAGTCATGGCAGTGTACAACCACTTGAAATAAATGGGAGAGGGACCGTCTGGGAGGTAGGGGTGTTCGATGACAACATTTTCCCACTGCCCGCCTTGGCTTTTGTGACAGGTGATGACGTAGCTGAACTTGATTTGAAGCGCGTTGAAATAGGGGTCGTTCTTGATGGCTTCATATCGGCGTCCCTTACTCGTATATCGGGCGTACTTCACGTTCATTTGCTCGTACAGGGCATTGTTTTGGGCCGCGCTTAGGGCGGGGCCATCACTCATGAGTGTGCTGAGGTTGCACATTACATCTATGGCTTCTTGCTCTGGGTAGTCGAGGAAGGCGACGGTTGCTTCGCAATAGGTCAAGCCGTAGCGTTCGTGAATGTTCCGTATGCTTTTGATGGTGCCAATTTCTCCATTGGCAATGAAACCCATGGCGCTAGTTTCGGGGAGCCAGAAATAGTTGTTTTTGACCACCATGAATTGGTCCCCGGCTGCAATCTGATCTTCCTGGAACTTTATGCGGGCACGTATACCTTGGTTGTATTGGTTGGCTTTTTTGTTGCTGCGCACGACCATGGTATTGTTGTTGCCGTCGCTGTGGTAAAGATTTTCGAAAATCTCCTGGAGCTGGTAGCCGTCCTCCACACGAATCAAGTCTTCCCCGGCTTCAATAATGGGATCATCGGAACTATCCTCTTCAATTCTGTTGCGTAAAGCTGTTGCATTCTTCAATGTATAACTGTCCAATGCCTGACGAACGACTTGTCTCAAGGTATGGCCTGTTGCATTAACGCTTAGGTTTTTGATGAAGAAGTCCGTTAAAAGCGCCGGGCTGTGGGGCTGACCGATAGGAGGAAGCTGTGCCGGATCACCCACAAGAATCAAGTTATTCGAGGGATCCGCAAAGACGAAGGTGATGAGGTCTTCGATAAGGGCATTACCGCCCAGGGTAGAATCAGTGGTTGTTCCTACCAGACCGGCTTCGTCGACAATGAAGGTGGTATTCTTTAAGTTGTTGTTGGCCAAAACAAAAGTGGCCGTTCCACCGCTGCCGACTCGAGGGCGGTACAAAGAGCGATGGATGGTATGTGCTTTTGATCCCGTAGCGCCGGAGAGGACTTTAGCCGCGCGACCCGTAGGGGCCATCAATACGACTTTGCGTTTATGCTTTTTATGAGTGGCGACTACACTGCGCATCACAGTGGTCTTTCCTGTACCTGCGTATCCTTTGATGATAAAGACTTCTGGGAGTACCCTGCGTATGCTAAGGTAAACGGCCAATTTCCTTAGCAAACCGTCCTGATCAGCGGTCGGTTCAAAAGGGAAAAAACCTTTTAAATCTGCATATGTACTTTGGGGTGCAAGCAACGGAAAAATATTGTAGTTTTGGGACCATCTAATTCAAAATGATCACATGAATTCAAAGGTACAAACCTCAGTTAAGGTAGCGCTCATTTTAATTTCAGTGTTCCTGACATACCGCATTTACAGTAGCATTATGCAGCCCATCAAGTTCAATCGTATTTACGACGTGAGATTGTGTGAGGTTACGGAACAATTGGAGAATCTTCGTGAAGCACAATTAACCTATAAAAGCGAAAACGGTAACTTCTGTAGTGATTTGCAGACATTGGTCGCTTTCGTGGATACTGGCGTGGTAAGCATCATCGAGCGTAAGGATACTAGCTTTATGTACTACAACAAGGTATACCAGAAGGACATGAACAAGGATTCTGTCATCATGCGTGTCTTGGGACAAGAGCCAGTGAAAACTCAGGTTTTTGGTGAAGGATTCGACGCTTCAACATTATTGAACATTGCTGGCACGGATAGCTTGTTTACGATGAACGCAGGAAAGATTGTAAAGAATGGAGTAGAAGTTGCTACCTTTGAGGTGAGCGCTCCTTTTACTACTGTATTTGCAGACGTTGCGGATGAATATCCAGATGCATTCTACAAAGTGAAGAACGAGTCTTGGACCATCGGATCATTGACACAACCGACCATCAGTGGTAACTACGAAAACACTAAGTGTAAAACAGAATAACATCGATCC
>CALDGA010000163.1 GCA_937942085.1 uncultured Flavobacteriales bacterium | reverse complement strand
CAGAGCTGATCGACACCATCGTACAATCGGGTAAAACGCGTCTGCGTCCGGTACTCTTGACGGCGATCACTACCGTACTTGGACTTATTCCATTGGCCACCGGGATGAACATCAACTTCTTCACCCTGTTCACCGAGAACGATCCTCAGATCTTCTTCGGTGGGGACAATGTGGTCTTCTGGGGCCCAATGTCGTGGACGGTCATCTTCGGTTTGACCTTCGCCACCTTCCTCACCTTGGTCATCGTGCCGGTGATGTACTACCTCTTCGAGCGCATGCAGCGTTTGATGCTAGGAATTAAGGCGTAATGGGCGAAAAAATTTGAACATTTACAGACCCCTGCGGCGTAGCTGCGGGGGTTTTTTATGGGGCCGCATTTTGCCCTGAAAATTGGACTATTTTTGTCGGGATGATCACAGACTTACGCGCTTTAGAACCACAGAAACTTCCTGCGTTTACCAAAGATTTGGTGGACCAAGTCTGCGCGCGAGTTCGCGACAAGATCACTCACCTGGAAAGCTCCGTGGCCGTGGCCGAACTCACCGTCGCCCTGCATTATGTGCTCAACACCCCTGAGGATGTCCTCATTTGGGATGTGGGTCACCAAGCCTACATCCATAAAGCTTTGACTGGACGAATGGAGGAATTGGCCAACATGCGCATGCCGGGCGGGATTTCAGGTTTTTTAAAGCGCGAAGAGAGTCCTTATGATTTCTTCGGTGCTGGCCATGCCTCGACGAGTGTTTCGGCGCTCACGGGGGTGTGTGTGGCCGACCGTGCAGCTGGTCGTGAGCGCCACCGTATTGCGGTTATTGGCGATGGTTCGATGACGGGTGGACAGAGTTTTGAAGCGTTGAACCACTTGGGCAGTTTGGGCCACAATGCGTTGGTGATTTTAAACGATAACGACGGTAGTATTGACCCAACGATGGGAGCCTTGCACGCCAAGGGAACCTATGGCGAATATGTACGCAGTTTGGGATGGTCGTACACGATTATGGAAGAGGGCAATGACGTGGTTGCGTTGGTGGAAGCCATTAAAAATCAGCTCGCTCAGGATGGACCAAAGATCTTGCATATTCGTACGAAGCGTCCGGATTTGAGCGCCCCAAAGTCGTACAAGCCGGGCACTACCTTTCAGTGGTGGGCTGCCGAGGCCATGCGTGATATTCTCACCAGAAATAAAGACATTCAAGTACTGAGCCCCGCGATGTTTGCCGGCAGTGGTTTTGGACCATTGCGCGAAGATTTCGGGGACCAATTCCTCGATACGGGCATCAACGAAGCCCATACCGTGACCACAGCGGCAGGTATTGCTGCGGCGGGCGGTCGCCCATGGGTACATATATATAGCACGTTCTTGCAGCGCGCCTATGACCAAATCGTCCATGATGTAGTCCTGCAGGGGCTGCCGGTCGTGTTTTTGGTCGACCGTGCAGGTTTGGTAGGGGCCGATGGGCCGACGCACCACGGGGTCTTTGACCAAGGCTTGTTGATGGACTTGCCCGGAGTGGTGGTGTGGAACCCAAGGAATGGGGAGGCCCTTAGAGGCATGCTCCAGGAGGTAGCACAGAATCCGCCTTCAGGACCTCTTTTCATTCGTTACCCAAAAGCTAGAACGGAAGGGCAGCACCGGGCGAATTTTGCGCCGTTCGAGTGGTTGTCTAAAGCGGATTCCAAAGTGCTTTGGGTAAGCACAGGTGCGATTTCAGATTTGATGAAAAACGAAGGAAATCACCTCCATTTGGCCCAGATTTGGCCATTTTTCGATGATTTTGGCCCAGTTTTGGCCAATTTTGACGAAATCCACGTGTTTGAAGAATCCACCGGTTTGGGTGGTTTAGGAGGTGGTATAGCTGCCTTGGTGGAGGATATGGTGCCAAGACCAAAATTGGTCCTACATAAACTTCCTTCCACCTTTATTGAACACGGACCCCGTCTTTCGTTGTTAAAGGAGCATGGATTTGATCCGTTCCTTTAAGCTATGCCTATGAAATACTTCCTTCTGATGATGCTTGCTGCCAACGCTTTGGTGGCGCAAACACGAACCATTCCTGCGGAAATTGAGATTGACTTTACGGTTACTGAATTTGGATTGAAACAAGTCGTCGGTTGGTTTTACAGCGACGGAACACCGGCTGAGGCAACATTTCAAGGGGATATGCTCGTAGCTTTTGAGGGTTGTGTGGCGGCCAATTCTTTCGCCACTGGCGTCGCCGCCCGAGACCGTAATGTGGTCAACAAGGAGGAGTTTTTGTACGCTGAGAAATACCCAACGATTTGTTTTACAGCGGATAAAATTGAGTTTGTGGGCAAAATTGGATCCAAAACCACCTACGACATGCGCGGAGACCTTACCTTGCGAGAAGAAACGCATCCCATAGAAGTTCGCGTCGTCCAAACGGATGCCAAATCCCTCGAAGCGAGCTTCTCCATCGACCGCACACAATGGTCCGTGGGAATAGGGCCCGCCGCCCTTTTCGTCTCCGATAATGTTGATTTGGTGGCGAAAATCAACCTAAACTGAATGAATGAAATTCACTGATTTTAACCTCAACGATACCATACTCGACGCCTTGTTCTACATGAACTTTGAAGAGGCGACCGAGATTCAAGAAAAAGCCATTCCGACCATTTTAGCCGGCAAAGACCTCATCGGTTGTGCCCAAACAGGGACGGGAAAAACGGCTGCTTTCGTACTGCCAACACTCAACCAGATTGCCGATGCCCCGAGCGATGGGGTACAAGTGTTGATTCTATGTCCCACGCGTGAGCTGGCCATTCAAATCGACCAGCAAATCCAAGGCATTGCTTACTTCACGAATGCATCGTGTTACCCGGTTTATGGCGGTGGCGACGGTGTGAGCTGGGAAGCCGAGGCAGATGCGTTGAAGGGTGGA
>CALDGA010000162.1 GCA_937942085.1 uncultured Flavobacteriales bacterium | reverse complement strand
TGGAAGAAAACTGTCAAAATTAGACCTGCTAGCAAGGCTAAAATGGCTATCACCACTAACAACTCTATGAGGGTAAATCCAACGGATAGCTTCTTCATATTGTCAGGAACACCTCGACTTAAACTTGCGTATAGGCATTTTTGTGATTTCTTGCCCTCTTAGGGCTTCTTGCTCCCTCAGTTTCTCTATTACGGCTTCAGCAATCAATTCAATCTTTCTCCGCTCATCTAACTTCCTAACAACTGCCTCAGCAATTCTCTCTACAAGTTCGTCCCATTGCTCCATCCCTTATTCTCCTCCCATCCTATTAGACGATCCAACTACCCAAAACCTTAACATCCCTATCCCTCATACCTTGGGGCGTTTCTCTTAGCATTTTCCTCAAGAGGTTACCGATTTTGACCTTATTCCCAAGGTTCTTTGGGTCTAAGCGCAAGGCTTGACGATAGCAATTAAAAGCCGCTATGTAATCCTTCTGTAGTTCATAACACTCTCCTAACTGCCTCAAGGCTTCAGGGTAATCGGGGCGCAAACTTAAGGCTTGTTGAAAAGCAGTGATTGCTTTTTCAATTTGACCTAAAGCCATGTAACAAGCCCCAACGCCCAAATAAGCACGGGACAAATTTTCCCCAGCAGCGATTGCTTCTTGATAGGCTTCCATAGCCTTATCATACTGCTTCTTTGAACGCCACTTGTCTCCTATCGCAACTCTTAGTCCAATAACCTCATATCTCCCTTCAGCCAATTGTTCCCAAAGCCAACTTCGGACGCTCCCTATAGCATGGACGGCTAAAACTTTGTCAGGAATAACAGCCTCAAATTCGGGCAGGAAAGGAGGGATGTAATGCAAGGTCTCTGGTAAGAAAACAACTTTGATATCATCCCTTTGATGGAGCAGGTAGCAGAGAGCATTTTGTTCGTGAAGTCCGTTAGCCTTAAGTGTCCATTCCAACCAATCCTTGACAAAATCTTTTGCCCCAACAGAAATCGCTACAATCCCAGCGTTCAAGTAAAATCGTGGTTGTTGAATGGGCAAGCCACCCCATTCAATGTGTTGATAAATTGTTGTCTCATCGTTGAAGTCATAAGTTCCATCTGCAGTCCATTCGGGGAAAGCAGCAACGATAGGTTCCTTCGGGTCATAAGGCTGCATGAACTCCTTAAGCGCCTTAACCCATCCGTCGCGAAACAAGATATCAGTGTCAACCAAGCAAGCAAAATCTTCTGCAATTTCTAAGGCTGCTTGAACTGATTTGACCTTGTAAGGAAGGCAATCCTCCCACCTGCGTCCTAATGCTTCTACTTTTAGGAACGCATCATCGCTGTCCATTTGCTGAAGCAACTTTTCAAGGCATCGTTCTGCTCAATCCTTTCTTGGGTCATCTAAGTCGTAAGCGACCAACGAACAGAAAACCATACCTACTCATCCTTTCTTTACCTTCCTGCCTCTGGTCTTTGTGGCTTCGTCTTCATCCAATGCTTCATATGCTTGTTTGAACGCTTCTCTTGCTCGGTGCAATGACTGCCAAGCGCTTTGTTCCGTAATCCCCAACCTTTGGGCGATTTCGGCATGGGTGTAACCTTCAACATACTTCCACATTAGTAACTTTCGCTGGCGTTCAGTAAGTTTTGCCAATGCCCTTTGGACTTTTTCTTGAGCCTCTTTGGTTGCCATTCATTCCCAAGATTGCGCTTCCCGTATCTCCCAAAGCATTTCTTCATCCACCTCCTGCTCAATGTGTTCTTTGTCCCGACATTTCTTTCTCAAAAAGTCTTTGCAGGTGTTCACCATGACGCGGTAGAGCCATGAGGAAAACTTTGCCTCGCCGTGAAACTTTGCCCGTCCTAACAGACAGCGCAAGCAGATTTCTTGACAAAGGTCTTCCGCATCGTCTTGATTACTTAACAGCCAATATGCCCATTTGTAAACTCGTTGACGGCAGACTGTTCCGAGACAAAATGGAGAAACTTCACTTTTGTGTTCAGCAGTGTGCTTATGATGTGAGAGTGATGATATTCGCTCGGGCTCATCAGTATCGTGTCCTTCATCGGGGAGAGGTTGCACCAATGCATCCAGTTTTGCCATCCCCTCCTCAAAACTTTGCCCCTCTGTCAAGTCCTCCAGTATTTGAGGCATCTTAGAGTCCCTCCCTGACAACCTCTTCATTATCTTGCCTGCTTTCAGCCTAACAAGGTTTTTTTTTTTTGCTGTCGGGGAAATCCCGATTTTGCTGTCGGGAAAATCCTTATCCTTTGTCAGCAGAAAAACCCTTTCTCTCGGACAGACACCTATTTATACTCCGCCTTCGACGGACACCAAGGCTTGCTTACCAGAAATTTGGGGGCAGCCTCTTTCAGTGAGCACTTCGCTCACCAACCTCGCAGTTGAGACATTGCATTGTCGCATTGTCAACAATGCCCGTCATAAGTTTAGATGCGGCATAACTTCAGAAAAGTTCGCAGCATTCATAAAAAATTTCTGAACATCGTGAAAGGGCGATCATAGACACCACCTGCGATGAGTGAAGCGTAACTCGCATCAGAGGTATCTTGCTGCCCATGCCTTTGATTTTCGGTCAATAGTTGCCAGCATGCTTGTCAATTAACTTCCGTCAAGGAAGGGAAGGACCTAAAATTTGCGGAACCCATAGAAGACGAATAAACCCTCGCCGCAGCCTAAACCTCGTTGCTTCGTTCGCTTCAAGTATCTCAACCCACAATTCAGGAGAGGATATTGCGTCTTTGAGGTTTTGAAGCGCGCAAAAACCCCTTCACATTTGCAACGGAGTGTGCTATAAATTTTTGCTGCTGCTGGGGCGTGGCGCAGTTGGTAGCGCGCGGGACTTTGGATCCCGAGGTCCCTGGTTCGATGCCAGGCGCCCCAGCCATTTTTGTTTTATCAGGCTCACTTCACTTTGAACCAATTGAACCTTTGGTGGCTCTAAAGTGGGTGGAAGGCAGGCGAAGGGAATGCGCAATTGGAAAGACAAGTGGCTTGTCCAGAGGATTTTGA
>CALDGA010000161.1 GCA_937942085.1 uncultured Flavobacteriales bacterium | reverse complement strand
CAAGCCACAATGAGACGAGGATCGTAAGCCGTTCCGTTCATTGCGTAATTCCCAGCGCCAAAGCTATTACCAACGATAACCGTGAATTTGGGAACTACCGAATTTGCCACGGCATTTACCATTTTAGCGCCGTCTTTGATGATACCGCCGTGTTCACTCTTACTACCGACCATAAAACCAGTAACGTCTTGAAGGAAAACGAGCGGAATGCGCTTTTGATTGCAGTTGGCTACGAATCGGGCCGCTTTATCGGCACTGTCGGAATAAATCACACCGCCAAATTGCATTTCACCTTTTGCATTTTTGACTATGGCTCTATTGTTGGCCACAATTCCTACCGCCCATCCGTCTATTCTGGCATATCCGCATAGAATAGTCTGACCGTACGTTTCTTTGTACGGCTGCCAACTCTCTTTATCTATGATACATTCAATAATACGTAGGCTTTCAAAGGGTTTACCGTCTCTAGGCACAAAGCCGTAAATGTCAGTGGTGGCGCGTTCAGGATCTAGGGGAGTGGTTCGATCGAAGCCTGCTTTGGGAAAGGCGCCCATCTTGTCGACTAATCCTCGGATTGTAGTGATGGCTTCCTGATCGTCCTCGCATTTGTAGTCGGTTACACCACTTATATCACAGTGGGTATCGGCTCCTCCGAGCGTTTCATTATCTACAGACTCGCCAATAGCCGCCTTAACTAAATAGGATCCTGCCAGGAAAATACTGCCGGAGCCTTTGACGATCAAGCTTTCGTCGCTCATGATGGGGAGATAAGCACCACCGGCAACGCAACTGCCCATGATGGCTGAAATTTGCGGAATTCCCAAACTACTCATGACTGCATTGTTTCGGAATATGCGTCCAAAGTGCTCACGATCCGGAAAAATTTCATCTTGTAATGGAAGGAATACACCTGCGCTATCGACTAGATAGATGATGGGCGTATGGTTTTCAAGAGCGATCTGTTGCGCACGTAAGTTTTTCTTTCCGGTAATTGGGAACCAAGCTCCAGCTTTGACCGTAGCATCGTTGGCAACAATAATACATTGTGTTCCTTTGACGTAAGCCAGTACAACGACAACGCCGCCAGCAGGACAGCCACCGTATTCTTCGTACATGCCATCACCAGCGAAAATACCGAGCTCCAAACAGGGCTTTTTTGCATCGACAAGCGCTGCCACACGTTCTCTGGCGGTCAGTTTACCTTGATCACGCTGTTTTTGAAGTTTCGCCTCACCACCACCTTTGGCTAAGATGGCTTCGCGACGTTTGACTTCACTAAGTAGGAGCTTTAAGGCGTCTTCGTTTTTGTTATATGTTAGGTCCATAGGTTGCTGTGGTTCTTACTGCTGTGATGGTTATTTGAGCGCATTGAGGTAATCCCAACTGCTACGCCCTAAGTTAAAGAACAGATCTAAGGCACTCAAGTTGTTTTGAAAACCAATTTTTTCCTGAAAAACCTGCGGATATTGCATGAACACCAAGGTGCTCTCCACCTTCGGACTAAGGTTGCGAAGGTCCAATCCATGGGCCTCGAGCTCAAACCGATCCGACAATTCCCACTTCCTGTTCACATCCAACCAACGCTCAAAAAGTGCCAAGGTGCCTAAATTCAACTCCCATAACGTCGTTCGTTTTTCTCGCAACAACGCCACAACATCCGGCATCAATACTTCATAGTACGGGCTTTTGGCATAGGCACTCTCCAACGCTTTCACGTGGTCTTTGACCCAATCTTCCTCATAGCTAATCAAGCTGTGCTGGATCTCCCGAACCTTGCGCTTGACTGGAACATTGAGAATTTGCGTGCCGTTGGGTCCGGCAATCAATGCCCGACTCCTGTAGGTTTGTTTCTGATAAAACTCGTGTGCCTCAAGGGTAATGCTGTTCTGTTGCACATAATGCGCCAACCACTCAATAGGAGGGAAGTATGCGGTAGAAAGAACAACGCCAGACATTATGCTTTTTTACGACGACGTAAGAATTGGACTACTTGGTACAACGCAATCGCAGCGATAAAATACCAGAAGTAACTGGTGCGTTCGCCTTCTCCATTCACGGTCGTGAAGACACGCTCGCTACGAATCTTCTTCAGTCCTTCACCGTGCTTATCCCATGACATCCAAATGAATACAGGCTTTCCGACAATATGATCCCCAGGTACATAGCCCCATTTGCGGCTATCTAGCGAGTTATGACGGTTATCGCCCATCATCCAGTAATAGTCCTTTTCGAAGGTATAAGTGGTTGCAGCGACGCCGTCAATGAGCACTTCACCGTCCTTCCTGATCTTCAAATCATGACCTTCATACTCGCCGATAATACGTCTATAACTGTTCAAGTTTTTCGGCGTGAGTTCAACGGTTTGGCCCGCTTTCGGTACATAAATAGGCCCGAAATTGTCCCAAGTATCGTTGTACGGACGCTCTCCGTGGCCCGTATCTGGATTAGGGAAAAGAATCTCCTCTGCTTGTCCCAACTGAATATCGATCAACCCTTGCGGAAGCGTTGAGTCAATAGGTGTTCCTGGGCGCTGAGCCACGATGGGCCAAACCTTTTTTACATTTTCCAGTGCCGAAATAGCTTCCACATGTCTTGACTGTAGGAACATGATGTATTCGTCCTGAGTGCGTTGATACACATCCTGATCCGTAGGATATTGACGCATTTCCTCATTCGTGAGGTAGTTGATGTCCAATCGTTCTTTCAACCAACTCTTCGAGAATCCACGACCGTCCGTCTTGACATAATACAGGTATTGCGGATAACTGCGGTCTGGAAACCTGAAGGCATTGCCGTTGACCAGCACGGTACGGTCCACAATTTCCAAGCTATCGCCCGGTGTTCCGATACAGCGCTTCACGTAGTTTTCCTTCTTATCCACGGGCATATTGTCCATCGGATAGTTGAATACCACCGGATCACCAGATTTAATAGGTGAAATGGCAGGAAGTCTTAGGTAAGGAATCTGTGGCCAATTCAAATAAGAGGGAACCCCCGCAAAAGGTACCTTGTTGTGCACCAACGGCAAACTAATAGGCGTCATCGGTACGCGAACCCCGTAATGCATCTTCGACACAAACAAGAAATCTCCCACCATCAAACTCTTCTCCATCGAGCTCGTAGGAATGGTATAAGCCTCAAACGTGGTGGAGCGAATGACCGTTGCTACTACTACCGCGAAGAAAATACTATTTACCCCTTCGCCTAAGTTCTTCTTGATGTACTCATCGTCGCGACCCCAATATTTCAAACTTTCCTGGTAATTCAAATACCCCAAATACAACCCAAAAGAGGCCATCACTGCCGCCGTTTGCCAAGTCTTACGGAATTTAAACACGTGCAACAATTCGTAGATCATAATAATCCCCATAACTACACCCACTACAGGAATACAGTACAGCAGTACCCAATACACAGGTCGTTCGGCAATCTTTACGAGCACGTACGCATTATATACAGGGATAAATGCCTCCCAAGCCTTGCGGTCGGCGGCAACGTAGAACTTCCAAGAGATGGCTCCGAACCACACTGCTTGTACTAAGGTGAATATGATAAATTCCATAGGGCGAATCTATTTCTTTTAAGAGGAATAGGTTGTTAGGGTATTGTGAAAAGCTTAGAGGTTCAAAACATCGCGCATACCAAAGCTTCCGGCCTTTCCGGGAAGCCATTCAGCGGCCATAACCGCCCCTAAGGCAAAGCCATCGCGGCTCTTTGCCTCGTGGGTAAAAGTGATGGTATCGATATCACTTGTGTAATGCACTTCATGCGTTCCAAAATAGGGGTCGAGCCGGTCTGCAGTGATGCGCAATGCCTGGTCATCCTCATTCATGGTCCAACCTTTCAGCTCTTTATAGGCTTGCAGTACGCCTTCCGCAGCGGTAATGGCTGTGCCGGAAGGTGCATCTTTTTTACCGGTGTGATGGATTTCATGTATGCCTGGTTTGAATTCAGGGTAGGCGTGCATCATGGCGGCCAATTTCTCATTCATCACGAAGAACAAGTTCACGCCGAGAGAAAAATTGGACGCATGCAAGAATCCTACCTTATGTTGCTCTGCCAATGCATCCATGGAAGCTTTATGCTCCAACCAGCCGGTCGTTCCACTGACCACAGGAATTCCATGAGTTAAGAGGGCAGCAATATTCTCCGCGGCCGCTTCTGGCTGGGTGAACTCAATGGCCACATCGGCCGCTTTCAAGGCCTCCAAATCCATGGGGCCTCCATTGTGAATATGCACGATGTGATGTCCGCGAGTTTGGGCGATTCGTTCGATGGTTTTACCCATGCGTCCATATCCTATGATGGCAATGTTCATGGCAGAGAAATCGTTAAAGACAGGCCAGGAGCTTGGATGGTACTCTCACTACCTGCAAAATATTGTTTTTGAGTGAATTGCGGACTAATGCTTAAATCATCACTCACATCAAAATCGTGGAGGTGAGCATCAATATTTGCATCTAATATTCCCAAGAGATAGATGCCTAATATCCCGAACAAGGTATACTCTCTTTGGGTGCGTAATTGCTCCATATAACCCATCGCTTCTTGGGCTACACCGTTCACTGAAGTTTGATAAAATGGCGAGGGTATGGCGGTGAAAATTTCAGGAGCGGCACTTTCTAACTCTGCTCTAGTGGTGTAGCTCGGGTTATCAATGATAAACTGCAATACACTTTCGTAGGATTTGAACTGTGTATTGAGTTGTCCATAATAATACGCGGTACCCCCTATACCTGCCCAGAATACTGGGGCTTTCCAATACTTTCCATTGTATATCTGTCCTCCACCTGGAATGAGCGAAAGGGTAGTGGCCAGTTTTATATTGTGCAATTCATCTGCGGTATGAGTGGAATCACTGTGTTGAGCCTTCACAGAAAGGCACGCAAACAACACCAATACACTCAATACATATCTCATGAGTTGAATTTCGAGATGATGCGCTGTAGATCGTCGTCAGAATCAAAGTCAATTTGGATACGTCCCTTACCATTAGGTTTTACTTGAATGTTCACCTTTGTTTGGAAATATTGACCCAATTCCGTTCCTAATTCCTTCATGCCCGGCTGCACTGGCGCTTTAGGCGCTTTCTCCTTTGGCTTCTTAATGGCAGCAGCAAGTGCCTCCGTTTGACGCACACTCAATCCTCCTTTGAGAATCTTCTTGTAGAGGTCGATCTGTGATTCTTCAGACGGCAAGTTCAATAAGGCTCTCGCATGTCCCATGCTGAACACTACTGAAGTAATGCCGTCGCTATTTTCATCTAGACTTTCGTTGCGGTTGATGTCGCGCAATTCAGCCTGTATGATGGCTGGAAGCTTGAGCAAGCGCAGAAAATTGGTCACTGTAGAGCGTCCTTTTCCCAATCGCTTAGCCACCTCTTCCTGAGTTAAGCCTAGTTCATCCATCATGCGTTTGCAGGAATAGGCCATCTCAATAGGGTCTAAATCCTCACGTTGAAGGTTTTCTACAATGGCCAGCTCCAACATGTTACGATCGTCCGCAAGACGCACGTAGGCAGGAATCTCCTCTAAACCAGCGATTTGTGATGCGCGAAAGCGACGTTCTCCCGAAATCAATTCGAACTTCATGCCATTCTTACGAACGGTAATGGGCTGAATGATACCGAGTTCACTGATGCTCTGGGCCAATTCTACCAAGGCATCATTATCAAAGTTTGATCGAGGCTGGAAAGGATTCGTTGTAATGGCATCCAATGAAATCATCGCCACCTGACCCACGAGCTTCTCAGCACCCGCATCGGTAACTTTATTCACTTTCGCGATTTCTTCTCCCAAAATGGCCGATAGGCCTTTTCCCATTGCTCGTTTTGCCATGCTTATGCGCTTTTTGCCAGTATCTCTTGTGCTAAAGTAAGGTAATTCTCAGCGCCCTTACTACCGGCATCGTACTTCAAGATGTTCTCCCCGTAACTAGGTGCCTCGCTCAGTTTTACGTTGCGATGAATCACCGTTTCAAAGACCAATCCTTCGAAGTGGTTCCGCACTTCGTCAGAAACCTGGTTGGACAAGCGCAATCTGCTATCAAACATGGTCAGCAAAAGCCCTTCAATACTGAGGTCTTCATTGTGTAATTCTTGCACCTTTTTAATGGTATTCAGCAGCTTACCTAATCCTTCGAGGGCATAATATTCACATTGAATAGGCACCAAAATGGAGTTTGCCGCAGTCAAGGCATTTAGGGTAATAAGACCAAGGGAAGGGGCACAATCGATGATGATATAATCAAAATCATTGGCCACAGATTCCAAGGCTTTCTTGAGAAAATACTCGCGTTTGGGTTGGTCAATGATTTCGAGTTCCACAGCCACCAAATCCAGATGTGCCGGAATAATGCTCACGTTTGGAGCATCGGTTTTTAGGACCAATTCTGCCGCTGGCTTCGCACCTTCAATCAACTCATAGGTGCCTTGCAGCGCCTGATCAGGCTGTATGCCCAATCCACTAGTAGCATTTGCCTGTGGATCTGCATCCACCAGTAAAACTCGTTTTTCAAGCGCTCCGAGGGCTGCACTCAAGTTTACCGCGGTCGTGGTCTTTCCAACGCCGCCTTTTTGATTGGCAATTGCGATTATTTGTGACATAGAGATGTGCTTTCAGAAATGGTAAACTCAAAAGTAAACCATTGCTTATCGAAATGCTAAAAAAGTAATGAACACTGTCGTTAGGAACCTTCAAACTGCCCTTCGAGCTGCATTGAAATGAGATCTGCATAATGACCTCCAGCAGCTTCAAGTTCCGCCGGTGTTCCTCTTTCGATAATCACACCTTGATCCAGACAAATAATCTGTTGGCAATGCTTCACACTACTCACACGATGGGCAATGATGATGCCGCTTAGGTTTTCTGTAGCTTTTTTGAGGTTTGATAGAATCTGCTCTTCTGTTTCGGTGTCCACTGCGCTCAAACAATCGTCTAATACAATGACTTTTGGAGATTTAATCAGAGCGCGTGCAATGCTCACACGTTGCTTTTGTCCTCCGCTCAGGGTAATGCCGCGTTCGCCCACCTTGGTTTGGTATTGCTTATCAAAGCCCATGATGTTTTCATGCACCCCAGCAGCCATCGCCGCACTTTTGACCGCATCAATCTCCATGGTATCCATTCCGAAAGCGATATTGTTGGCAATGGTATCACTAAAGAGGAAGGCTTCTTGAGGCACCCAACCTAAATAGGATTTTAGGGTGGGAAGGTCCCAATTCTTGATGTCCACACCGTCCACCAAGATGGCACCCTCGGTAGGATCGTATTGGCGCACCATCAATGCAGCAATGGTACTCTTTCCTGCTCCAGTCTTACCCAGTACTCCAAGACTATTACCCGGCTCTATGGTAAATGAAACATCCTTTAGCGCTGTAATACCACTATTGGGATAGGTGAAGGACACATTTTTAAATTCAATTCGGCCTTCAAAGGTGGAAGGCTTGTGCGTACCGTTGGAGAATTCAGGTTGTTCTTTTAAAAACTCATCCAATCGTTGCATGGAGGCATCGGCGCTTTGAACCAGGGAAGTGACCCAACCTATGGAAGCGATGGGCCAAGTCAACAAATTCACGTAGTAAATGAACTCTGTGATGTTTCCGGCACTTACTTGGCCAGCAAAATATAATCTACCGCCAACGTAGATGGTGATCAACGTACTGATGCCAACCATAAGGATCATCAAGGGCTGGAACGTAGCGTTTACGCGGAATAAACGCTCGTTCACACTGCGGTATTCTATGGCTTGTGCTTTGAAATTTGCACCAAACCATGGGCTTTTGTGGTAGGCTTTGATGACACGGGCCCCAGAGAATGATTCTTGGGCAAAGGTGCTGAGTTCGCTCAATTGTTCTTGGACTTTTCGAGAACGGGTATGGATTAAATTGGCCACACGATATACCAAAAAAGCCAAGAAGGGCAGTGGAATTAAGGTCAATAGCGTCAACTTAGGACTTACGGAAATCATGATGCTAATGACCAAAATGATGGTGAATCCAGTGTTCAGCGCGTACATAATGGCGGGGCCCACATACATACGAACCTTGCTCACATCCTCGGAAATTCTATTCATCAAATCCCCGGTGCTGTTGTTCTTGTAGAATTTTTGAGTCAACCTTTGGTAATGCTCAAAAACTGTGTTTTTCAGATCAAACTCAATGTGACGCGACATTACCACGATGGTTTGGCGCATGAAATACATAAAGATCCCTTGTAAAACGGCTGCTCCGATGATGTACACCCCATAACGGACCAATTCTCCGCTCACATTACCATCTTGAGCCACTCCGTTGCGGTAATTCTCAATAATCACGGCAATGGCATCGAAGCTGTTCCGAATGAATAGGGCAGGGAACAGCTTGAAAATGACTGAGATGATCACAAAAAACGCACCCGCGATCAATAACCATTTGTGTTTGCCGAAATAGGGATTGAGTTTTTTTAATGCCTGCATGGTGCGAGTTGCCTACGTGAGGATGTATATTTGCCGCAGTAAAAACAGTCCTTTACATGCGGAGCCACAAAAATAACACCTCTTTAATGAAGTCGTTCATTCTGAACCCGCATACCTGCATTTATATATTCTAATGATTACTAGACGCCACATTCGTATCAAGGTGTTGCACCACCTTTTTGCCCAAAGTACAGACGAGAGTATGGACGCTGCCTTGTTGTTAAAGAATCTCAACAAGAGTCTCAATGAGGTGCACCGCCTGTTCGCATGGGATATGGGAGCATTCTTGAGATTGCACGAAGAGGCAGAGCGCCAGTATCAAAGAGTTTCGGAGCGTCAGCAGCCGGATTACGCATTGATGGAGCGCATTGCAAAGTTCACCCAACTCAAGTTTTGGACATTGTGTAAGGAGAGTGCTGCTTTGAATACTTTAATGGAAGGTTCGCACGCTCGTTGGGCTGATTATGACCAACACTTCCGGAAGCAATGGGACACTTTATTTGCGAGCGAGTCGTACGAGAACTTCGTTGAAAGCACTCCGGATTTTACCCAACAAAAGCGTTTCATCCGTGAGGTGTATCAGCTCTACATCGCAGAAAACGAGCTACTTCATGATATCTATGAAGATGAGCAAGCTGCTTGGAGTGATGATTTAGATGCGGCTCAAATGATGTCTGGAAAAGTCATCGCCAGCTGGAAAGAGGACGTAGACCAGCTCATTATCCCATCCTTATACAAAGACGAATCAGATGCGGCCTTTGGGGCCTTGTTGGCTCGTAAATACTTTGAGTTCAATAAGGACAGTCAATCAAGAATTGAGAGTAAGAGTAGAAATTGGGAAAGCGACCGCATTGCCAAGATGGATATTATGTTAATGAAGCTTTGCATCGCGGAATGGCGTGGTTTTGAAGAAATTCCAGTAAAAGTATCGCTCAATGAATACCTCGATTTGAGCAAGCAATACAGTACACCAAAAAGTTCTGCCTTCATCAATGGTATACTTGACAAAATCGTTACTAATTTGCAGGAAGATGGCCTCATCAATAAAGTAGGCCGTGGAATGATTCAATAATTGCAACCATAATTATGAAACGCACATTTTTTATTGCCTCTTTAGTCGCAATCTCATTAGCATCTTGTAGCAGCGCAACTGATCGTATTAAATCATCCGATGATGCAGCTTCTGGTACAGAAGCCATGATGGATGCCTTACCAACCATTGCTTTCGTGGAAGAATTCCACGATTTTGGTGAAGTACAAGAAGGAGAAGTAGTGGAACATACGTTCACTTTTACCAATGAAGGTGAAGGTCCTCTTATCATCTCTAATGCTCAAGGCTCTTGTGGTTGTACTGTGCCAGATTGGCCACGTCAACCTATTGCGCCTGGTCAGAAAGGTCAAATTAAGGTTAGCTTTAATTCTACAAGTCGTGCAGGACGTCAAGACAAGCGTGTAACGTTGACAACTAATGCAGTCCCACAATCAAAGGTGTTGAACATCACCTCCAACGTAATTTCAAACAATTAATAATGACAACTTTATTTCTACAGCAAACCTCACCAGGCGGTGATATGAGCCAACTTTGGAATGCCAATTTCACTTTCTTTATGCTTATTCTTTTGGTGATGTATTTATTTTTCTTCCGTCCTCAGATTAAGAAGCAAAAGGAAGAAACTAAGTTCCGTCAAGAGGTTAAGAAAGGTGCCCGCATCGTTACGACTTCAGGGATTCACGCTAAAATTTTAGAAGTAGGGGATACGCATTTGATTATTGAGAGTGAAAACACTCGATTGAAAATCGAAAAAAACGCGGTGAGTAAAGAGCTCAGTGCCCAATACAACAAGTAACATTGTAACTTAGAAACCGGCACATGCCGGTTTTTTTATGTCGAAAATCACCTCAAATAAAGGATTAGAAGCATTGCTTTTTATTGGCTTTGCTTTTGCGGTATGGCTGGCCATGCGCATCTCCAATACTGAGGTGACCCGTCAGATCAATGTGGAGTTGATTGCTGTGGGCCGTACAGTAGATGGATTGTGGCTTGAGGATAGCACTCAGGAATTAAATATCATCATTGAAGCGAGTGGACTGGACGCCTTGTTCATGGATAGGTTTGATGAGCGGTTGATTCAATTTGGTTCGGATGACTTTTTAAGGACTTCAATAAAGAGCGCATACCTACTCAATGTCGATATCCAAACGATTCTCCAGCAGGAATATGGGCGAGAATACAGATTCAATTGGTCGGGTGATTCTCTGATTTTTCCTTCTAGTGCGCTAGTCAGTAAAACCTTGCCTATTACTTTACTATCTCCACAAAATATATCCATTCCAGAAAGTCATCGCTGGATACAACACCCAACCATAAAGCCGGATAGTATTCAATGTATAGGGCCAGAAGCCTTATTGGCAGAATTTCAACCGACTGTTACTGCACCGTCCTTCGTTTGGGATGGCTTGGATCAAAAAGAATTGCCTTTAGATAAGCTTCCGAGGTACATCAGTGCAAATGTGAATTGGTTAAATCTTTCTGCGAGTACAGATGCTTGGACGGAGGTAGAACAACAAGTAAATCTCCGTTATCAAAATCAGGATTATCCTATTGTTTTATGGTTGAGCGGCCCAATGAGTACTTTGATGAATACCTCGGAGTCTTATGTTGACCTAGAATGGCGCATGGAGGATCAAAGGCTAAGGGTTGATATCAGATCTCTTGCTCCGGGAGTAGAGGTTTTAAATTACGAACCAAAATATGTGCAGCCATGAGTAAGGTAATCTGTATTACGGGCGGTATAGGTTCCGGAAAGAGTACAGTTTGTAGCTACCTGGAACAACGCGGATTTCCAGTCTACTACAGTGATATACGGGCCAAGGCACTTATGGAAAGTAATCTCCAAATCCGAGAACAACTCATGGAAGTTTTTGGCCCTGCTATTTATACCGAAAACGAATTGAATCGTCCCGAATTAGCCAAGCGCATCTTCAATCATCCAGATCTAAAGGAATCCCTTGAATCTATCGTACATCCACGTGTGCATGAAGACTTTGTGCGGTGGCGTAACGCTCAAACAAGTGCTCTTCTTTTCAAAGAAAGCCCGCTTGCTCTAGAGATTGGCGACCAAAGCTGCCAAACCATAGTGGTAGTCCATGCGGAAGCAGAACTACGTATCTCCCGAGTGCTAAGCCGCAACTCAAATTGGTCTAGGGAAGATGTTGAGGCGCGAATGAGGAATCAGCTGCCGGAGGAGCAAAGATTGCACTTGGCACACCAGGTCTTAGATAATTCAGGTACTCCTGAAGCACTTCAAGAGAAGTTGGATCAGCTTCTCACCAAATGGAGCTGAACCAGGCCATTGGAATAGGATCTAACGCCTTCAGTTTTCCATTCTGATTTCCCTTCATTTTCGCGAAATAGTGGAATGCCATTGCCTAGCATGGTAGGGATATAGGTGAGGATCAGCTCATCAATGAGATCCGCTTCGTGGAATCTGGCATTGGTGGCACCACCACCCACGATCCAGATTTGCTTGCCTTGTTCCTTTAGTTCCTGCAAAAGAGCTACGGAACCTTCGGTAAAGACTTCAACATTCTCATCTGCTAATGGAATATTTGTATCACGGCTTAAGACAATGCTGTGCTTACCCTTATAGGGATATCCGCCTTCAAACTGAAGAATTTGTGCATAGGTATTGTACCCCATGACAATGGTATCAATCCCTTCCATAAATGTTTCGTAACCATAATCCTCATCGGGTAAATCGAAGCGAGGATGGTCGAGAAAGTCAATTTTTCCTTCTGTATCAGCAATATACCCGTCAAGTGATACTGCGGTGTAAAGAATAGTTCTGCCCATGGTAGTTTGGTTTATTGGTGTTATAGCAAATCGTTTGCCAAATTCGCGAGGGCGGATCGTTCGCCCTTTTCTAATGTGATGTGTGCGTACATATCGTGTCCTTTGACTTTATCTACTAGGTAGCTCAATCCATTAGATTGTTCATCGAGGTAGGGAGTGTCTATTTGACGGACATCTCCCGTGAAAATGAATTTCGCACCTTCGCCTGCACGTGTGATAATGGTTTTGACTTCGTGTGGCGTGAGGTTTTGACTCTCATCAACGATGAAAATAATATTTGCCAATGATCGGCCTCGAATGTAGGCCAATGGGGTAATGACAATTTTCTCTTTTTCTACCATGGCCTCTAATTGCTTGTACTCCTTGTCGCGATCAGAGAAGTTGTTCTTGATAAACTTTAGATTATCCCACAGCGGTTGCATATAAGGATTGATCTTCTCTTTGGCATCGCCCGGTAGATACCCCAAGTCTCTATTCGATAATGGTACTATTGGTCGTGCCAAATAGATTTGTTTGAAATCTCTACGTTGCTCCAGTGAGGCGGCAAGTGCAATGAGTGTCTTCCCTGTTCCTGCCACTCCCGTTAAGCTTACCAACTTAATATCTGGATTCAATATGGCATGTAATGCAAAGGCCTGTTCCGCATTACGAGGTTTTATGCCATAAACGCTTCGTTTTTCGACATGATCTAAGGTCTTGTTGTGGGCATTATAGTAGGCGAGACCGCTGCTTGTTTCGGATTTCAGAATGTAGAAACAGTTTGGAATGGGAGAAAAGTCAGGGTTTTCTGCTATGACATCATCGATGTCTAATGCCTTGTGCTCATATAGATTCGATAAGGTAAGGGCATTGAAATTCTCAATGGTTTCTTTGCCTTTGAACAGTGAGTCGACGTCTTTGATTTTACCTGTTAAGTAATCCTGACTTTCGAGTTCTAAGGCTTTTGCCTTTAATCTGAGGTTGATGTCTTTCGTAATAAGAATGGTAGGGCGGCCAGGTTCCTCATCGGCTATGTTCAATGCGGCATTAATAATGCGGTGATCCATTTTTCTGCCCAGGACTTTTTCAGCATCGACGCCCGTGCGTGAGGTATCCATAATGACTTTTATGGAGCCTTTTTGTTCTCCCTCTAGGGGAATCCAGTTTGTGAAATCTCTACCCTCTGTGATTCGATCTAGATTGCGAATGAATTCACGAGCCTCGTAATTTTTTGAATCGTGTCCCTTTTTAAACTCGTCCAATTCTTCTAGTACTGAGATGGGTAGAACGACATCGTGTTCTTCAAAACAGTTGATGGAATTATGGTCAAAAAGAATGACAGAAGTGTCTAAAACAAAGATTTTACGAGGCTTGCTCTTACGAGTGGTTGCTTTCTTGGCAGGCATAACAGAGATGTTTGCGTCAAATTACCCAATGCAAAATTTGGAAGGAAGTGGTAAAATCAATTTCCCTTGCGAGTTACTAACCATAGTTTGTGGAAAAAGAAAGCCCGCGTTTTTAACGCGGGCTCGAACACAACACATCTACGTCTGGCTATTCAGCCGATACATAGAGGTTAGGGGTGCCTTTTAGAATTTCAGGCGAGGCCTGATCTTCAAATGTTTTAAAGTTTTCCTCAAATTTCTTGGCCAATGTGATAGCTTGTAGATCGTATGCCTCTTTATCTGCCCACGTATTTTTTGGGTCTAACAATTCGGTGGGAACATTAGGACAATTTTCCGGCATCATTAAACCAAAGATGGGGTGCTCGATATAATTTACGTCTTGCAATTCTCCAGATAGTGCTGCTCGAATCATTGCGCGCGTATAGCCCAGTTTAATTCTACTGCCTGTACCATATGCTCCTCCAACCCATCCGGTATTGATAAGCCACACATTCACACCAGCTGCCTCCATTTTTTCTGATAGCATGGTGGCATAATACGTTGGATGTAAAGGCATGAATGGTGCACCAAAACATGCACTGAAAACGGCCTTAGGTTCATTAATCCCTTCCTCTGTTCCAGCAACTTTGGCCGTATATCCAGAGATGAAATGGTATGCAGCTTGGTTTGCATTTAACTTCGAGATAGGAGGGAGGACTCCGTATGCATCAGCGGTTAGGAAGAATATGTTCTTAGGGTTTTGAGCTAGACTCCCCGGTTGAATGTTGTCTATGTGATCTATGGGGTAGCTAACGCGTGTATTTTGGGTAATGCTCGTATTCGTAAAATCGACATTCCCATTTTCATCCATGATTATATTCTCGAGGATGGCGTGCTTTTTAATGGCGTGATAGATATCAGGTTCCTTTTCTTCTGACAGGTCAATGACCTTTGCATAGCATCCTCCTTCAAAATTGAAAATAGTATCATCGGAACACCAGCCGTGCTCATCATCTCCAATGAGTTTACGCTCTGGATCAGCACTTAAGGTGGTTTTTCCAGTGCCACTCAATCCAAAGAAGATGGCAGTATCTCCTTGAGAGCCTACGTTTGCCGAGCAATGCATACTCAACACATTTTTCTCGTAAGGAAGGATAAAATTCAAGGCGCTGAAAATACCTTTTTTAATCTCTCCCGTATAGCCAGTACCACCGATCAGGATATACTTCTCTGTGAAATTCAATACTGCAAAGTTTTCTTGTCTAGTTCCATGCTTATCGGGGTTGGCTAAGAAGCCAGGCGCGTTCAAGATGGTCCACTCATTAGAGAAGTTTTGCAGCTCTTCTTGTGTCGGGCGTAAGAACATGTTATAAGCGAACTGGTTCGACCAGGGATACTCGTTCACAACACGTAAAGACAAGCGATACGCTGGGTGTGCACCGGCGAATGCATCACGAACATAAATTTCTTTGTCACTTAAGTACTGACAAATATCTCGTTTGAGGAGATTGTAATGGGTTGTGGTGAACGGTTTATTGATACTTCCCCACCAAAGGGCATCTTCGGTGTACGAATCTTTGACAATAAAACGATCTTCTGGACTTCTCCCGGTGAATTTACCGGTCTGGATAGCTAGGGCACCTAAGGTTGAGCGCACTGCCATGTTTCGGCCAAGACTATGCTGTTCCAAAACATCTGGATGCAAGTTGCTATGCACAACGTTCGGCATGATACCCAATGAGTTCAAAAACTCAAGGTGGTTCTGGGTGGTCATTCGTAATGTGGTTGGTTCTATAATAGGTATGACAAATGTAGAGACCTTAGAATAGAATTGGGCCTTAAATCGTCAAAAATTATCTGCGAAAAATCAGAAATTATCCTAATGACTTGTTTTGTTGGGATATGCGAACCAAAGCGCTATCCAACCGGCAATTAAGAATAGGCCACCAAAAGGGGTAATGGGACCAATGAAAGAAAGGTTCATGCCTATGAGTTCATCGAAAACCAAGAAGTAAATGCTGCCAGAAAAGAGTAGAATTCCTGCAATCCAAAATCTCGCAGTCCAGATAAATTTCTCGTTAGAAGGAAGAGCAACGAGGGCAATGGCGTGAAAAAGTTGGTACATGGTGGCTGTTTTAAAGCTTTCCATGGCAGTTGTGTCCAACAAATCTTTGAGTGCATGTGCACCTAAGGCGCCCAAGATCACGGCAAGGCCTCCAAAAATTGCAGCAATTCTTTTCATACTTCAAAGTTACATCCTAATCGGCACGAAGATGTGTTATATTTAGGACGGTAATTCCACATACAGTTGAATTCGTAACAACCGCAATTTAGTATATACCGCTTCATGCGTCAAAAAATCCTACTCATCGGTGCTGGTTTGAGCACACAGCAATTGGTCCCATATCTCAAAAAGAGAATAGCATCCCATCAATGGGAGCTAAGGGTGGTCGATCGAGATGGAGCCTTGGCTGCCAAGCGCCTCGGTGAGGTGGTGCCACATGCTTCGTCCGGTGCCTTAGATATTCAGGATGAGCAGGCGCTAACAGAGGAAATTAAGGGGTGCCAATTAGTCATTTCCATGGTCCCCGCACATATGCATTTACCGGTGGCGAAGATGTGCTTGAAATTTGGTGCGCATTTGGTGACGGCCAGTTATGCAACGCCAGAGATGCACGAATTGAACCCTGATGTGCAACGCGAAGGATTGGTATTCTTAAACGAATGTGGGCTAGACCCTGGGATTGACCATATGAGCGCCATGAAGCTTTTAGATGCCATTCGAAGTGATGGTGGAAAGGTGGTGCTTTTCGAAAGTTTTACCGGTGGTTTGCTGAGCCCATCTTCTGAGGAAGGAAACCCTTGGCGATATAAGTTTACTTGGAATCCTCGCAATGTGGTTCTGGCTGGGCAGGGAGGGACTGTGAAGTTCATTCAAGAAGGAAAGTACAAATACATTCCCCCGCACATGGTCTTCCGCAGAACCGAATTCATGAATGTAGAAGGGTTTGGCAAATTTGAAGGGATCGCGAATCGTGACAGTCTGAAATACCGCGAAGTATATGGCCTTGAAAATGTGGAAACACTCTATAGAGGAACGTTGCGTAGGCCCGGTTTTGCGCGTGCTTGGGATTCTTTTGTGAAATTGGGCATGACCGATGATTCGTACCAAATCGCCAATACTCATCTGCTTTCGTTTCGTGAATTCACGAATCTCTTCCTAGCGTATAATCCCCAGGATAGTGTGGAATTAAAGCTGAAATACTATCTGGGTATCCCACAGGATTCTGATTTAATGGACAAATTAGTTTGGGCGGGGTTATTCTCATCTCAGATGTTCCCGTTTGAATCCGGCTCACCGGCGCAGTGCTTGGAGTACATTCTCCGCCAGGTGTGGACGTTGGAAGAATCTGATAAGGATTTGATTGTGATGTACCATAAGATTGGCTGGGAAAAGAATGGCGAGCGCTTCATGGTGGAAAGTTCCATGGGAGTAGAAGGGCAGAGCGCCACACAAACAGCTATGGCGGCTACAGTGGGGCTTCCATTGGCCATTGCAGCGCGCTTGATCTTAGAGGGAAAAATCGAAAGCACAGGAGTGCAATTACCGATGACCGCACAATGGTATGGGCCTATATTAGAGGAACTTAGTTCGGATTTCGGGGTCCAATTCTACGAGAAATCAGTCCCGTATAGCGGATATTAAAGCGAAGCGTAGAAAGGGGAGAGCACTTCACGTGCCTCCTCGGTAAAATGGTGATCCTCCGCGTACAAGGTGATCTTTTTGCGTATGGGTTCGTCTACCTCACATTTACACAACCCGTAAATACATCTGTTGGCTTCACGTTCGGCTTTTGGGTGCACGTGAATGATAGTCTTTAAACTCAACCCTTCGTCCATGGCTTCGTCTAAGAAACGGTCGCTTTGGTCACACGGGAGGATGACCCAGAATTGGCCGTTATTTTTTAATAATCGTGCCGCATTCATCACCAAACTCTTGAAATCAAGGGTTAGGGCATGCCTTGCCGCAGCGATACCTGCATCTAATTTGGTGGGGCCCGCCTCAAAATAGGGAGGATTGCTGACGATCAGATCGTATAGAAGATTCAGCTCATATTCTTGGATCGGCTCATGATAGCATACCATTCGGCCGGCATAAGGGCTTTTACTGAAGTTTTCGGTGGCTTGTTTTGCACTAGGGCCGTGGATTTCCACGGCATCTACATAGGCCTTTTCAAAGCGCTGGGCCAATTGCATCGCAATGACACCACTACCTGTGCCGATATCGAGCACATGTTGGACTTGATCGGACTTGAATTCCTCGCCCGCAACGGCGCCAAGCAAGCATCCGTCGGTGTTCACCCGCATCGCACATTGATCGTGCGCCACGGTGAATTCTTTCATTTCGAACGGTTTGAGGTAATTCATATGCCTCCAGTCAAACTAAAAATCTTAGGACGCAAGGTGAAAAAATAGATGATATTCACCAAGGCAAATATGAAGTAAAAGAAGTTCGACTCCATCAATGTATAGGTCAGGAGTAATATGGTGGCCAATTCTACCATTACCCATTGCCAAATATGAATACGCGTCAATATCTGCAGTTTATCTTCAATCTCCTGAGTTTGACTAATCTTCACCATCCCCTTGTTCCAAATGGTCTTGCCTAAAGAGCCTAAAACCCCAGCGATCATGGGAATAGCGATGTGATTCCAATAGCCCCATTCGAAGCGTACGTTGGCGTGCTCTTGTGCTACATACATGACTATTACTGTAATGACTAATTGGGCCATTAACAATACTGAATAGATCAGTTGCAGGGAACTGGGATCGTAAGCGGGTTTTTCGTTCATCTTGAATTATAGGTCAAGCAGACCTTCGGGCAATTCAAGATAAATGATTTTTTCATTGGTATCGATGCCCTTGATGAACGCATCTACGGCCGGAATTAGGTATTCTTGCTCACCCTTTTCTACGACAAAGAGGTTTTGGCTTGAATTCTCCACGACATCAACCACTTCACCTATTTCATTGGGTCCGTCCCACGCCGTATATCCAATAATGGCCTTGTCATAATACGCATCATCCTCAACCTCAGGCAGCATGGATTCAGGTAAATATGCCTCACGACCCACATATTTGTGAGCATCCTCAGGACGAACGTCTTCGAGGTAAATGAGTAATTTCTTGCCGTTGAGTTTTCCCTTTTGACTCAAAAAAAATGGAACCAGTTCCTGGTCAAGGTCCAGTAGAACTGATTCCAAATCTTTAAAGTATTGTGGGGTAGAAGAGTCTATATGTAAAATAAGACCTCCCTTGTACCCGTGGAGTTTCGTGATTTTACCGAGTGAAAAACACTGCTCCTTTTGCACAATTACTCTGCGCTTTCTTCTGCAGTAGCTTCCTCAGCTTCAGCAACTACTTCTTCAGTAGCTTCTTCTGCCTCAGCAACCGCTTCTTCAGCTGGTGCTTCCTCAGCAGCTTCTTCTGCCTCAGCAACCGCTTCTTCAGCCGGTGCTTCCTCAGCAGCTTCTTCTGCCTCAGCAACCGCTTCTTCAGCCGGTGCTTCCTCAGTAGCTTCTTCTGCCTCAGCAACCGCTTCTTCAGCCGGTACTTCCTCAGTAGCTTCTTCTGCCTCAGCAACCGCTTCTTCAGCCGGTACTTCCTCAGTAGCTTCTTCTGCCTCAGCAACTGCTTCTTCAGCCGGTGCTTCCTCTACAGGTGCGTTTGCAGCAGCAATAGCTGCAGCACGTGCTTTGTTTGCTTCAGATTCAGCAGCCAAACGTTCTGACTTCGCCTTAGCATCTGCACTAGCTAGAGATTCTACTTTGTTTTGAATCTTAGACTCCTTCTCGTTTGTCCAAGCTTCAAACTTTGCTTCTGCTTGCTCTTCAGTCAAAGCACCTTTGCGTACACCTTCCAACAAGTGCTTTTTCATCATTACACCACGGTAAGATAGAATTGCACGAGCAGTATCAGTAGGCTGAGCACCTTTCATGACCCAAGATAGAGCTGAGTCAAAGTTTAGATCGATTGTTGCCGGGTTGGTGTTAGGGTTGTACGTACCTAGTTTCTCGATGAAACGACCGTCACGCTTAGCGCGAGCATCTGCCACTACGATTGAGTAAATAGGACGTGCTTTGCGTCCACCACGTTGCAAACGAATCTTTGTTGCCATAATTAATTGTTTTACAAGGGTCCGAAACCCAGTTAATTAATAAATTAATGAGGCGCAAAAGTAAGGAAAGTAATTGAATGCAAGTACTAATGCGGATTATCTTTCCACATGTATGAGTTTGGAGCCTTCCGTTTCCATAGAGAACTCAAAAGGAGTAGCCCCGACACCTTCCATAGCCAGATCCAGTGCTTCATGCACCTCTTCTGGAGCATAGAACAGCATAAAGCCGCCACCACCGGCTCCCAATAACTTGCCTCCCAAGGCACCCGCTTTTAAGCCAGCATCGTAAGTTTCAGTGATTTGAGGGGTGGTAATACCAGAAGCGAGTTGCTGTTTAAGCAACCAATTCTCATGCATCAGGGCTCCAAAATCATCCAATTTACCGGCTTCCAAACTGTCTCGAAGTTTGTAAACGAGGCTCACCATATGTTCCAAGGCCTTGAATTTATCCTCGGCAGAGGTGTTTTTCTTCTGCTCGGAAAGAATGGCGCTGGCAGATCTTTGATTGCCGAGATAATAGAGTTTTAGATTTTGATCCAATTGGTCCCTGATCTCATCACTAATATTCACAGGGCTCACCGTCACCGTACCGTTCGGATTGAATTCAATCACATTCAAGCCTCCGTAGGCCGCCGCATATTGATCCTGCTTGCCTATGGGCTCGCCCAAAAGCTCAATCTCAATGCGACACGCGCCGGCACCCAATGCCTCCTTACTAACTTCCTTTCCGATGTAGGTATTCAGATTGTGGAGCAGCCCAACGGTAAAACTCGAGCTACTGCCCATACCTGTCCCACCAGGTATATCCGCAATGGAACTCACCTCGATCCCGTTGAGATGAAAATCGCTCAGTACCGTTTTTAGGATGGGGTGCTTCAATTCCTTGACATCCCCAACCGTCTCTGTTTGAGAGTACTTACAACGGATTTTATCCGCTTCGAAGTACTGATGGGTGCTAATGTACATGTACTTATTAATGCTAGTACTGAGCACGGCACCTTTTTGTTTCTCGAAGAAGGCGGGCAAATCACTACCGCCGCCAACAAAGGAAATACGGAAAGGGGTTTTGGTGATAATCATGGCCCTAAAATAGGTATTGTGAATAACCTAAAGTTTTCCAAACTCACAATTTTTTGAAGGATATCCTCGTAGTTTTAAAAACAGACAAAACCGTTAATCGCCATGAACATTTCTCTTCCACGAAGAAAACAGTGGTATGAAGACTACTTTTTTCGAGAACCTAAGGGCCATTGGTCCACCATATCCAACCAATGCCTTCGGTCATCAATAAACAACACTCAAATACCGTAAAAATGTACAGTAATACACATTTGATCCAGAGTAAATCGACTTTCTTCCTTCAGCAATCCGCGCATCGCGTGCTAACGTATTTCCATGAGCTTAAAGGCCAACCGGTTTATGAAAGTATGTTGCAATGCCATGTATTTATGACGCAAGCGATTTGTGAATTCAATGAGCAAAGCCCGCTAGAACAACACATTCTAGCGTATGATTTTCTTGTTCACCAAGTCATTGAATTCAAGACCTTATTGCGGTGTATCATTCAAGAAGGACTTGATTTTCCTGGGATGGACCATGTGCTGCACGAAATTCATGAATTGTACTACCGCCTGCAAAATGAGGTAGGGCAGATGCGTATTTATCTTTTTCAAATTCAAAACTTAAACCGCCCGAACTAACCATGAAAACACATATCTCTCAACCGATGTATCAGGAATCCCTGGCCATCAATAGAACCATTCAAGACCTTACCAGAGGATATCATAGCAATGGGACCTTCAATCTTGCCTTTAAAATCAAGGACGATATTGTCGGTATTTGCAATGATTTGGATTTAGGGGTCAGTGCTAGATTCGAGCATACGTTCATTAGCTATTATCAAAATGCGATGAAGCGATTGACACTGCTATTGGAACACATTAGAATTGCCAACACTGCGCGCATGATAAGGGGCGGGTTTCCTTCGGATTTGATTGAACGAATTCGTTTATTGCGATGGAGAATAAAATTAGTTCTCGAGCTTGTGAATTCTGAGGTGCCCCTTGATTACATCACCTTATCTTCATGGGCTCGGAAGAAATTAGAGCTGAGCTAGTGAATACAGACCAAATCAACGACTTGTATTGGTGGGCGCAAGAACGCGTCCAAGGCTTTATATCAGGGCTGCACCGCAGCCCTGATTTCGGCTACAGCGTAGAATTTGCCCAGCACCGTCAGTATGTACCGGGTGATTCCCCCAAACACATTGATTGGTCGGTATATGCGAAGACGGATCGCTTCCTGACCAAATTGTATGAGGCAGAATCTAATATGCGGACATTCTTCGTTTTGGATTCCAGTTCCAGTATGTTTTACCCGAATGAAGATGCAGGGAAGTGGGAGCGTACCGTTCAAGTGATCACCCTCATTGCATCCCTACTGCAGAAGCAACGAGATGCATTGGGATTGTTTGAGGTGAATGATGCCGATGCCCAATTTTTTGAAAGCTCCAACAAGGAGGAAAACATTCAACTGCTCTTACACAACATCCGGGGTTTACAAGAGCGCCAGATTGGTAATGAGGTATTTTTAGACCAGCTCGAAACTCTGCATTCGAGGTTGCCGAAGCGAAGTCAAATTCTAGCCTTCACAGATGTCTATCACCAAGATATTCCTGCATTAGTTCAATCGCTTTCAAAATTCAAACACGTCAATCATCATGTTCGGTTAATGATCATGTATAGCAAGCAGTTTGAGATAGATGGAAAAGGACTATCCGGTCACCAGGTGATTGATCATGAAACGGGCAAAAAGACCTACCTCACGGAGGAGGAAGTGCGCCGATTCACGAATTTCTGTATGGAGCAACTCTCCACCTTGGAGCTCACTTCAAGAGGGGCGGGGATATCCATAGATGCACTCAATGTAGACGAAGATCCGGTCGTACTACTTAGAAAATTATTGGCATAATAAAGCCCGGCGGAGCCGGGCTTTATTAGAAATATCACTTGTTACTTTTAACCGTTTTGCTTTGATCGTATGCCTCAATGACCTTCTTAACCTCTTGAGGGGTTAGGGTTGGAGTTTCTTCTTTTTTCTTACTGCCTTTTTTAAATCTTTGATCGAAGAATACCATACTTAAACCTGCCGTCACGTTTACTCCTTGAGTGGCAGCACCTACCATAATAGACTCGCTTGAATTAGCTGCAACCGTTGCGATATCGCCAGTTGTAGTAGTTCCAATATATACCTGTAATAGTGGTGTAACTCTGAATTGTAATGCGGTTGTGATTAGATCTGCATTATTCTCATTCATCGTTAGGTAGTAAGCACCCTTCAATTGAATGTTTTTGTGCAACCACAATAATGAGGTGAACCCTAAGTACTCATAATCCGTAATGGAGTTCGTACGGCTCGTGTAATGCACACCAACATAGGTTTGACCCTTGAGGTGGTAGTTCATCGCTGCATTAGTTACTTGTGGTACCGCATATTCGTAGCTGAAGGTAGTGTTCTCTAGGTTGGTGTTGAGACCATTAGAAATACCGTCCGTAAAGCTCTGTACCTCGTTGCGTACAGCAGTGCCAAGTGTATCAGTTGCATTGCTGATGTACTCGAAACCATCGATGGATACACCTCCTGCAAGGCGCTTTGCCACATCTGTTGAAATGGCAATAGGAGAGGCTCCCAAGCCACTCATACTGAACTGGAGGCTAAGCTTATCGATAGGTTTGTAATTTGCTCCCAGGGTAAAGGCCGTTGTACTGTTCGCTGGGGTAGTAAGGCTCGCAACAAGCGCATCTGTAGCGGCTAGAGCATTGCCCAAATCAGATAGCTGATCTGTCGTTGCTGTAGCATCCAATACACCCGCTGTAGCTATGGTGAAGTCATAATTCACATTCACATTGTTGCGTCCGGGAACGGACGTGGCTGTGCTGTTGATGCTGAATGCATCGGCTTGCACTCTCATGCCCAAACCATAACCAATCTGATGCGCACTCACACCTAATCGTAGTTTGTTCTCCATGAAAGAACGCTGCAACCCTACGAATACATCGTTTGTAACATCGAGCGAGGTACCGAGATCGCTGAAATCACCTTGGTAGTTCAAATTCAAGTTGCCATTGCCATCTCCGAAACCATATTTCGCAAATTGGGCAAGGTCCTTATCGAAATCTAATCCAAAGGCAATGTTCTGGGTATAGCCGGCGAAAACATAGTTTTTACCTGCCTTAAACCCGAGGTGGAAAATATCAATGCTGGTTTCTCCAGTAAGACTCAATGTATTCGAATTGAGATTACTCAAATTTGCAAGTACATCCGTAGTGGCGAAAATATTACCTGCCGTTTGATTCATTCCGAGAGTAGCGTTGAGACCAGCGTAGTTAAGGTGAAATGAAGTCAATGGATCAGCGGCCGGGTTGTGTGTTAAGTTATTGGCATTCCCCGATAGACCGAAAGTAGTCAAGTTCTGTGCGTTACTCGAAACAGTAACGATGGTCAATAGTAATAGTGCTATCTTTTTCATCTTTAGTACTGTTTATAGTTCGTATTTCACTTGAAATTGAACCCCTAGGTCCAATTTTAATGTAGCATCCATCCTCAACTTCACAGGATCATTGCCTGCGTTGTAAGTATCCATAGTAGCTTCTGCGACAATATGCTTAGCGTTCAATAGCGTAAGCGCTTCTGTAGCATCTAGTGCTAATTCACTATCGAGAACATTGGCAGTGGTAATGATACCTGCCGCATCTGGCGTCCCACTTTCCATCAATCCAAGATCCTTCATCATGACCTCGTTCCAAGAAGCATCGTAGAACTTGATCTGAACATTAGCGTCCAAAGGCAGGGTAGTGGTCGTTTGCAAAAGAATTTTAGCACTTTCCAACGTAGCGCCCTCTGGCAAGGCATTGGCGTTGTCCATATCCGTTGCCAAGGTATCACCGAAGGCTAGACCTGAAGCGGTGAAGTAAAAGGGCATTTCCATGAGAAGATCTCCAGAAATAGAAGAGGTATTGGTCACAAAATTATCTGTGCCGAAAGTCGCGGTATCGTGATTTACATTGACCTCTCCTCCGTATACAATACTATCTTTTGGAAGGGTGAAGACATCTACGATGGATGAGTTCGTGTTGTCGAAGCTCAAGGTTCCCGTAGCTGTATTGCCTAGTGTTGTAGGGTAAGGCAATACATAATTTGGACCATTCAAAGCGTAAGCAGTTCCATCTTTGTAAGAAGCAAAATCTAGGACTAATTCGATGGGTAGGCCAATAGAATTGGTCACATCCATAGAAATACTAGGTTCTGCAAAACTGATCGAACCATCGAAGTTATCAAGGAAGTCTATGGCTAAATCCACAGCCCCTGGATCAATAGTGATCTGCTGTGTACCGAAGAAACCTTTTATGTGACCGAACTGGAGATTGGCCATTTCAAAGGTCATGTTCAATGCATCTGAGCTATCCACAGTTACCATACTGGTGGAACCTAAAAGAGTAGCGCTTACCGCAATAGGTAATCTGCTGTGGTTCTGAGCTGGGTCCTGAGTAAGATCCAAAATGGTGTTGTTCATGTTGATTGAACCTGTAGTCGTGGCACCGGCTGAAATAGTAATGGTGGTATCTATTTCATTACCGTTTTTGTCCGAACCAGGGAAGTTCAAGTTCAATTCCAAATCAGTCGCGAGTGAGGAAGTGAATTCGTAATCAAAACTTGCAGTTGCAAGCATTAGTTCCCTTAATTCTTCGCTACCGCCTGTGCTCAAATCAACGTATTGAGTATCCGAGGAAATATCTTGCGAATTAATTTGAGTCACTGCAGTATATACTTCCAAATCTGCCGAAGAGATGTCCAATACGAGGTTATCAGTGGTATCAATACCAACAAATGAAGTCCCTGAGCCAGGAGAAGTCAAAGAAGTGATTTTGAAACCTATGCTACTTGGCAGCGTTTTGTTCACGAGAGATTCTGTATCTGTTACCGTTCCTCCATTGGCACTAGCGTTTGATAAAGAATATGATACGATTGTACTTCCGGTTGCAGTATTGACCAAATCTACACCGAGGGAAACTGGCACAGGCCAGTTGTTGGTCAATTCCAACGAGAGCGTACCGTTTGAAAAGGAAGCACTGCTGAAAGATCCAAATCCGCTACCACCGTATGTTCCAACATTACTTTCATTCATTGATGGAAAAGGTGCATTAGATCCGTGAGCCGAAGTGATTGAGGTCAAGCCTGCATCACTCGCAATAGCACCAAGTGCAATGCTTTGTGACATCGTTACGTTGTCCACGGCAATCGTCCCCATGCTAATCGCGCTAGAGGAAGGACTTTGAGCAGGAATTGAAATCAAATCGTTCACGTTGATTCCAAAAACGCTGTCTTGCGCGACAACCACCTTGTAAGTGGCATTGTCGTTGTAAATCAAGCTGTCGTCAGGAGCTAGGAGGTGCTCCATGGTCAGGTTTACGCTTCCTAACGGGAAGGCGAGGGCGGGTTCGGCGACAATATTGACATCAGTAGGGTTTACTACATCAGATTGACAACTGAACAAGCCGAGTGCTCCGAGAAGAGCTACAGGAAAGATTCTTTTCATATGCTGAAAACTCAGGTTGCTTAGTACTACAAAGGTATAGGTCTAAGTATTAAGGACCTATTAATCTACAGAGAAGTAACGACGCAATCCTGACAATTGCTGTGACATATGGTACGCCGTGTAAAGTTGCTGCATGCCGCGAAGCAGCATAATGATGGAAATCAACGAGGCATTGTCGCCCAACCAACCCCATTGCTCGGCAGCCCAAAGGGTAAGAATCAAGGTCGATAGAATGATGAATTCACGGGCATTTTTATTGAGCGCATCCCAGTGAATAGCGCGTTGTCTGGCCTTTCCCCATTGCGATAAGAGATTCGAATTTTCTTCAGTGTCCAATTCTTGTTGCAGTTCCGACACCAAATGGTGTTGTTGGTCTTGTTTCTTCTTCAGCTGGTTGATCGAGAACGACCATAGTAAAAGTGTGGCAAGAACTAAGGCTCCAAATTTTGGCATCAGGAATACTCCTAGTGCTAGAAAAGCTATGCCTGGGACGAATTGAGACCAACCGACAAACAGGAAGTTCAAACCTTGGGTGCGTTTCCCAAATTCAAATCGAGCACTTCTATCGTTGGAAGGATTTTGGCGGAACTCCGTCATTAATTGGACCCTAATAGAACCGTTCTTGTATTGGCTCCAATACCCTAAAATCAGTCGCGCTACGAGAATTACGAGCAGGATTGTACCGTATTCGATCCATTGGAAGTCCATTCCTGCAATGTGGATGCTGGGCTGATCAAGGAAAATGGTTCGCAACAGTGGGAGGGAAGCGAGGATGGGAAGGGTTTCGAAGATGCCGCTAAGACCGGTCAATAGGAACATAGCACCTAGCGAAGGTAATTGGTCAAAAGACCTATAAAACCGGATGGCAGCTACTATGGTGTTTCCTTCTTTCAATCTAAGGGTGAGTTTTGTACAATTTCAAGGCCGTATCCGCTTACCCCAATTCTCTTGATAGGATTGTTGGTCAGCAAATCAATATGCTTAATCCCTAGAAATCTAATGATTTGAGCGCCAACCCCAAAATCTCGTGCGTCTTTACTGAAACTAGATTTCGGATCGGTATTTCCTTTGTTGAACGAGCGAATTCTATGGAGTAATCGGTCGCCATTTGGCTCTTGATTCATGTAAATAATCGCTCCTTTCCCGCGTTGGCTGATGGCCTTTAAAGACTTCTCCAGTTGTGAACTTTCATTGCTGGTGAGCAGGTGGAAAATATCATTGGCTACACCCGCGCTTTGAATACGAACCGGTAAGGTTTCCGCATCAGTCCACTGGCCCATGGTTAGGGCGATGTGCACTTGGTGATTGGTCTTTTGCTCAAACGCGTGCAGGCAGAACATGCCGTGTGGCGTTTCTATTTGGAATTTTTCGGCCAATTCTATAAGACTTTCCTGCGCCATTCTATACGCTACCAAGTCTTCAATAGACACGATTTTCAAGCCGTGCTTCATTGCTATTTCACGAAGCTGGGGCAAACGCGCCATGGTACCGTCTTCGTTCATGATTTCTACAATAACACCGGCAGGTTCTAATCCGGCCAAACGTGCCAAATCTACCGCTGCTTCGGTATGGCCGACACGGCGTAAGACACCGCCCTGTTTGGCAATCAATGGAAATATGTGACCAGGGCGCGCGAGTTGTTCCGGCTTAATGGCAGGGTCCACCAACGACTTCACGGTCATATAACGGTCGTAGGCACTAATTCCCGTGGTACATCCTTCTCCAATGCGGTCAATACTCACCGTAAAGGCCGTTTTATTGGGGTCTGTGTTATTGTTCACCATAGGAGGGAGGTCCAATTCCGCCGCACGTGCCGGGAGAATGGGCGTACAAATCAATCCACGTCCCTCAGTCGCCATGAAATTGATCATCTCCGGGCTGACTTTAGAGGCTGCAGCAACGAAATCACCTTCGTTCTCGCGGTCCTCATCGTCAACGACAATGACCACTTTGCCGGCTTTGATATCCTCTATTGCTTCTTCTATGGTGTTAAGACTCATTCTGATTTCTTTTGGTTGGTTGCCATACACTCGACGACACCCCTTTTAAATAGGTTAGGTAACCTTTCAACATTGCAAGGTTCATGGCGCAAAAATACACCAAAGGACCTGCACCGCGATAGAAGAGCAGTTCCAACAACACTAACACTCCAACACCTGTAAAAGTTGGCAGCGCGAAAGGAGTAAATGCTAAGGCCAATGCCCCAATGAGCATGGCTTGAGGGGCAGTCCAACGCAAAATTTTATGGAATAAAAAGACCCATCCGAAAGGATGGAGTTTCTTCAGCAGTAGGCTGCGGAAACGCTTTAAGTTTTGATAATTCCCAATACTGATGCGCTTTTTGCGTTTGAATTCCTCCTGCAATGAGGTGCTCACATCTTCGTATCCAAGAGCGTTATCACTGTAATAAATTCGATGATCGTTCTGAATGAGCTGAACCGTTTGGAAGAAATCTTCCATGAAGGTGTGCGGAGGAATAGGTTGCCATGCAGATTTTAGAATGCTATACAGACCGCCTTCCATGCCCAGGCAAAATCCGTATTTCTGGCTTTCAGATTTCCGTATTTTGTTCTCTATGGTGAGGTATTGTCGCTCAGTGGTTGCTGTGGTGCCGGCGGTCTTAGCCTTACCGTAGGTTAGGGTGCCAGCGACGGCGGTGGCTTGTGAGGAGATAATTGGACTGGCCAATTCCACTAGGGTATTCTCATCAAAAATGATATTAGCATCGGTGGCAACGATGATCTCACCCGTACACAGTTCCACCAATCTATTAATGGTGGCAGACTTACCCGAACGCTGGGCATTAACGTGCAGGTTCAGACCTGTAAACTCCTTTTGAAGTTCACGAATGATATCGTCTTGACCGTCATCCGAAAGATCACTACCTATCCAAACCTCAATGAGATCTTGTGGGTAGCGCGAGGCGAAAATGCTCCTGATTTTCTCTTCAATGATGGTTCGCTCGTTATATGCCGCAAACACTACACTGATCTTAGGAAAAGAAGATGGCGTGTTGATTTCCAGTGGTTTACCTGTAAATGCCAATTGCCACAACGGATACCACAAGTAGGGTATGGTGATCCAAAGAAGACAAATGAAAAATATTGTTGTAGCTAGCAAGACCATACCTTTTCTATGCGTTGCAAGGTAGGTTGCATTCCGAACCTATTCAAAATATCCTCTTGGGCATTTTGTCCTAAGGCTAAGGCCCGTTCCGGCTGCTGTACGAGTTCTACAAGAGCCTCTATAAACTCGGCGGCAGATTCAACAATAATGGCCTCGGTGGAGTCCTTGGTATAAATTCCTTCCGCACCAATATCGGTGGAAATAGACGGAACCGCGGCAGCGCTGTTCTGTAGGATTTTTATACGCATCCCAGAGCCCGCCAATAGGGGAATGACGCTGATTCCGTGCTCGTGGGTGAAAGCGGTGGCATCGGCAACTCGACCGTGAAAAAATATGTTTTGGTCTTTGGGGAGTTGGAAATTCTCGGGGGGATTGTTGCCCGCAATGTGGAATTCAGCCTGAGGAACTCTGTGGAGGACCTGTGGCCAAATATCAGCCATGAACCATTGTAGACCTTGGATGGAAGGCGCCCAATCCAAGGCTCCCAAGTGGTGGCAACGAAGCGGTTGAATGTTCGATGGTCCAGGTTTGGGTAGCACAGCGGTGGGAATAAATGAAGCCGCTGAACATAAGGATTTAAACCATTGCTGGTCCTTTTGTGAGATGCACCAGATTTGGTCCATAGCCTGAGATAATTGACTTTCAAACTTTCGTAATCTTCGAGACTGAAGCTTTAAATACCAGCGTTTAAATGGATTTTTCTCGTTCTCAGCCAAACGTTGCCAAATTTCGTGTTCCACATTGTGTGCACGTAATATGGTCTGTTTCCCGATACGTTTAGCCTCGCTTACATACATTCCCATAAATGCACCTTCCAAAACAACCATATGAAAACTATTGGTCTCGAATGCTTCAAGTCGTTGTAGGAGGGTAGGGATGTAAAAGCGACTAACGTGGTAAGGTAAGTTGGTCGCCAAATTCCCTAGTGCAGTACTGGGCTTAGGCGAGGTATTCCAATCAAATGCTTCAAACCTTACATTGGGTTGATGTGCTCTGCTCTCGTCCACATCTTTGCCATGCTTGTCGGTATTGATGGCATAATAATGTAGGTCCAATTCCTTCATCACCAAGGTTTCTAGCAACCGTGCCATGGCAATAGAACTTCCGTCATCACTTGGATAGGGGAGTTTGTTCGATAGAATGAGAACCTTATTTTTCATCCTTCTTTCGATAGAATCTTGCAGTAATGGTACTAAACCATTCTCCTGAGATCAACGCTTTATCCGTTGAAGCACTGTAGGTTAACCACAAGGCAATGGGCGCCAAAATCATTGAAGGTAACCAGGTAGCAATGAGTGGGTCCATCAACTCCTCACGTCCCATTTTTTCGAAGGTGGTGTTCAAGACATGGAAGATCAAGAACGCCACAGTACTAATGACCAAAGGCAAGCCTATACCACCTTTGCGAATGATACTTCCTAAGGGTGCGCCGATAAAGAACATAATCAATACACTAACACCCAGTGCGAACTTCTTATAATACTCCAGCCAATGACGCAATCTGGTTTCATTGCGCCAATCCATCTCACGGTCCATTTGTCGGAGGTAATCGAGATTCGACCTGGCCAATCGTATGGCGTTTTGTGAGGCTCTCAATCGCATGCCACTGAGGAGGTTCTTCATAATATCGTCTCTCAGGGCATCCGTGGCATCTGCCGTCTCTGGTTCGATATAGTCAAACTTGTACTTGCCCGTCAAGTTCTTTTTGAAGTTTGCTTCGCGCTCAATCATCTGATCTTTCAACGTATCCGCTTTGAGCTTCAACTGCTGGGTGTTGAGCATCATAAAGTCTCTGCGGCGCGTTTTGTACAGGTTTGGATTATCAAAACCGCCAAGGTTAAATCTGATAAAGGCCGTATCAAACTCGCTACGTGCCCAAGGCATCTTCTTGCGTTCCTCACGATCTGCCTTCACAATATCTTCATAGGTAGCCCCGTCGTGCAGTTCGATCTCCAGGTATTGATCATTGGCCACCGTACGCATGATGCCACTGGCGGCGGTGAGGACTTTCTGATTTCCCTTTTTATTCTCTTTATGGTCGTAGATGTAGATGTCCTGGAGCTCTTGTTCTCCGTCGCCTGATTTTTCTCCAATCTTGATAGAATACCCTTCGAAGCCATTGTAAAAAATGCCGGGTGTAATATGAAAGGCGGGCTTGCTCTTGGAGATGTTTATAAGGAGGCTTTGGCCTTTTAAATTGGCTACAGGAATAACATCATTGTAGAAGTAGAAGGCGCCTATGGCGATTCCAATATTCAAAATAATCAATGAACGAATGCCCCTAAACAAGCTAATACCGGAGCTCTTCATAGCAGCCATTTCGTAGTGTTCGCCAAAATTTCCAAAGGTGAGGAGGGAGGCAAACAACACACTCACGGGCAGTGCGAAAGGCACTACACTGGCTGCCCAATACATCATGAGTTCTAGAAGTACATACCATTCGATGCCTTTGCCCGCAAGGTCATCTACGTACTTCCAGACCATCTGCATCAAAAAGAAAAAGACCATAATTCCCACGGTGGGGAGCAATGGTCTTACGTAACTTTTTAAGACGTACCAGTCTAGTTTATTCATTCCTATAGTCGATAAAACCCGTCAAACTCCTTGGCGTTGATGTTGAACATCTCAGCACTTAATGGGACGTTTACTTCATACTTTTTAACCGTGAAGGTGGTGTTGATCCCATTGGTTCCGAACTGAGTATAATTTTCAAGCAACATACTTTTCGTATCAACACCGATCATGATCTCCTTAACCTCTTCACTAGCAACGGGTTTTAGGACGACATATTGTATGGACTTGCCGTTTTCTGTGGCTTTTCCAGCCATCTTGTAGCTGTATCCGCTCTGGTAGTTCTTCAAGATATCTGAAGGGCTTAGAGACGTTTCTTCACCTGAAGCGGTTTTTTCGATCTCCTCATCCTCGGGATAAATCAAGTAAGCGTTGTTGCCGTCAGAGAGAAATTCAAAGGCATCCGTTTTAATACGCACCTTTTCACCAATGGCATAGAGTTCCCCATCTGAGCTGCGTTCTTTCATTCCTCCGTTACTTGGTGCTGCAATGGTATTGGTGAAAGAGATGTGCTGTGTTTCCAAGCCTAAGGTCTTCTCATAAACCTTGTTGAGTAGGTCTTTGGCCTCGTTGTGGGATTGTGCCAGAGTAAAAAAGGGCAACAATAAAAGGGCTAATATTCTCATGGGGGCGAATTTACGCATCTCCGTTCAATTTTTGTTCCAACGCCATTTCATCTGGAACTAATACTTGTCTGGCCTTGGATCCTTCGAATGGTCCTAGTATGCCTGCAGCTTCTAATTGGTCCACAATACGACCAGCTCTGTTATATCCAAGCTTGAGTTTTCGCTGAATCATTGATGTTGATCCTTGCTGTGTTGCGACCACCAATCGTGCGGCATCTTCAAAAAGGGAATCTCTTTCCGAAGGGTCTATATCACCGACGCCACCGCCTTCTTCGCCTACGTACTCTGGAAGTTGGTAAGCTGTAGGGTAGGCCTGCTGGTTGCCGATAAAATCACAGATTTCTTCGACTTCCGGCGTATCGACAAAGGCACATTGCAAACGGACCAAATCTGATCCTTGAGAGAAGAGCATATCACCCTTACCGATGAGCTGATCGGCACCACCTGCATCTAAAATCGTACGAGAATCAATTTTCGAGGTTACGCGGAACGCTGCTCGTGCAGGGAAGTTTGCCTTAATAATACCGGTAATCACATTCACAGATGGACGCTGAGTAGCAACAATGAGGTGGATTCCTATGGCACGCGCAAGCTGGGCAAGTCGGGCTATAGGCATTTCTACTTCCTTACCTGCAGTCATGATCAAATCTGCGAACTCATCAATCACGAGGACGATATATGGCAAGTATTTGTGTCCTTCTTCTGGATTTAAGCGTCGTGCAATGAATTTGGCATTGTACTCTTTAATGTTGCGGACCATGGCTGATTTGAGCAACTCGTAACGATTGTCCATCTCAATACAAAGACTATTCAACGTGTTGATCACCTTGGTGGTATCGGTGATGATGGCTTCATCTGAATCTGGTAAGATGGCCAAATAATGACGTTCGATCTTGTTGTAGAGCGTGAGCTCGACTTTTTTAGGATCGACTAAGACAAACTTTAATTGGCTAGGATGCTTTTTGTAGAGCAATGAAGTTAGGATGGCATTCAACCCAACAGATTTACCTTGTCCCGTAGCACCTGCCATCAATAGGTGTGGCATTTTAGCTAAATCGAAAATGAAGTTCTCATTAGTGATGGTACGTCCCATAGCTACCGGCAATTCCATTTTTGCTTCTTGGAATTTCTTCGAGGCAATGACTTGACGCATGCTGACCATTTGTGCGTTGGCATTCGGTACTTCAATACCAATAGTCCCTTTTCCAGGAATAGGAGCGATGATACGGATACCTAGCGCTGCAAGGCTTAGGGCAATGTCGTCTTCCAAGTTTTTGATCTTGGAAATCCGAATACCCGCTGCGGGAACAATTTCATACAAGGTCACCGTAGGTCCAATGGTGGCTTTGATTTCCTTGATTTCAATGTTGTAATTCTGAAGCGTTTCTACAATGCGGTTTTTGTTCGCTTCAATCTCATCTTTATCAAAGGTGATTTGTCCATCGCCGTATTGTTGTAGCAAATCAATTTTAGGCAATTGGAACCTGCTCAAGTCAAGCGTAGGGTCGTATTCCCCGAAATCCTTAACCTTTTTATTGATGGCTTTATCATCTTCGATCAATTCTTGATGCACTTCAACCTGCACGTCAATAGTATCCTCTTCTTTTTCGTCCGCATTGGCGGCGACAGCTGTCGGAGCAGGTGTAGGGATAATCATCTCTGGTTCTGGCAAAGGTTCCTCATCCACTTCGACAGCCTTTGGTTCCGGAGCCCAAGGATCTTCATCAACCTCGTTGTTGAACTCGATGATTTGCTCTTCAGGTTCCTCTTCTTCCTCAGGAGATTCTTCTACTTTCTGCTTCTTCGGCAAACGAAGGGTTTCTAGCTTTCTCGCCACAACTATATATAGTAATAGCGCCACGCAGCCAATAAGTGCTACTCCCATGTGGCCCACAATAATTGCCAAGTGGTGATACATGTAATGCCCGGAAAGGCCACTCCATACTGTCGGATGCGCGGGTACTACCCAAGCGATCAACGTACTACCGATCAAGGCAAAGAAGATCATGTGGAGCAAAAGCTTCGCAGGTTTTATTCTGTGTAAGGCAAAAGCATTTCGCGCTCCCACCGCCATAAACCAAACTGGAAATACCAAAGCGCTCAGACCGAAGCCGCGCATGATCAAAGTCCAACCCAGCTTATGTCCTAATAGCCCGAAAACATTCCCAATACCTGTGTGGTCGTCTATAGAGGAGGACCATTGAAGGGTGAAGTCCTTGGACCAATTAGCCATAAAACTTAAACTAGAAACTAGGGTGAACAATCCTAAGAAAATGAATAGAACGGCTGTAAATACTTTAACGGTTGGGTCACCGGCGATTTCCTTCCTATTTGCATTCAATTCTTGAAAACGCAATTGAATTTTAGAGGGGGATTTTGACTTCGAAGACGTTGCTTTTTTCGCCATAGCTGACTTAGGATGTTTTATTCAAAAATAATGTCTCAAGTATTAGTAAACTCGGGAGGTTGAATAGCGTTATCAACACTTTTAAGTCCTATTTTTGTCGCTTAAACCTCAATGCATGCAGATACAACCGGAAATTCATAACGAATATGGAAGGTTGCTTAGTGTCGTCGTGGGCGTGGCTCGAAGAATGGGAGGGACTCCTGAACTCGAGGATTGCTACGATGCGCGGAGCTATGAATCCGTACAACTAAAAAACTATCCCTTAGAGGAGGACTGCATGGCGCAAATGAAAGGTTTGATTGAGGTTTTAGAGTCTTTGGACGTGATGGTGTTGCGTCCCGAAGTATTGCCTGCGTTGAACCAGGTGTTTGCTAGAGATATCGCTTTTGTTATTGAGGATCAGTTTATTATACCGAATATCATTGAAGACAGATCGGAGGAACGCGACGCTATGGCCCTCATTGAAGCCGGTATACCTTCGGCACAAATCATTATGATGCCTTCGGGCTGTCACGCAGAAGGAGGGGATGTCATTGTGCACAATGACCACATTTTTGTGGGCGTTAGCAACGAGGAGGATTTCTATCGTTACACAACGGCCCGTACAAATTATGCGGGTATGGAATACCTCAACGATGAATTCCCGGCCAAGGAATTCAAAGGATTTGAACTTTTGAAGGACGATACCAATCCTCGTTGCGGAAGTTTGCATTTAGATTGTGCCTTCCAGCCCATTGGTAGAGGCGCTGTGATCGCACCACACCTGTTCAAGCACCAAAAAGACGTACAGTGGCTGAAAGAATTCTTCGGCGAACAAAATGTATATGAATGTGATGCCGATGAGGCGTACGACCTGAATACCAATTTCTTTAGCGTAAGCCCAAATGACATCATTTTGCCGGCCTCCGCAACGAAGCTAAACCAATGGTTGCTGGGACAAGGGTATAACACTCATTTGGTTGAGTACAATGAAATCGTAAAAATGGGTGGGCTGCTCCGTTGCAGTACCTTGCCACTGCAGAGGGCTTATGACGAATAACGCTAGTTCACATATTTTAATGGTCCGTCCCGTTCGTTTTGGTATGAACGCCCAAACTGCGGTGGATAATTTCTATCAAAATCAGGAAGCTGCCTCTGGCGCCTCGGACCAAGAAAAAGCACTAGCGGAATTTGAACACTTCGTAGCGACCCTTACCGCCCATGGCGTGAACGTTCATGTGTTGGAGGATACTCCAGAGCCACACACCCCGGACAGCATTTTCCCCAATAATTGGATCAGTATGCACTCGGACGGAACCGTAGTGCTTTATCCAATGAAGGCTGAAAACCGACGTTTAGAACGTCGCGAAGAGATTTTCCAAATCCTCAAAAAATGGGGCTTTACCACAGATGCGCTCATTGACTTGACCGGTTTGGAAGAAAAAGGGGTATTCCTCGAAGGGACAGGCTCCATTGTATTTGATCACGATCAGCGCAGCGCCTATCTAGCGCGCAGTCAACGTGCAGATGAACAGGCCTTTGTTTCGCTTTGTGGCCAATTAAAATATACACCCGTCGTATTCAGCGCATTCCAAGATACCCCCGCGGGACCTCAGCCTATTTACCACACAAATGTGCTGATGTGCATGACCGATACTTACGCGCTCATATGCCTAGATACCATCCACGATGCTACGGAACGCGCTGCCGTGGTTAAGGCCATTAAAGACAGCGGTAAAGACATTCTTGAAATCACGAAAGAACAGAAAATACAGTTCGCTGGAAACATGCTCTTAGTAAAGGGGGCAATGGACCAATTATTTTTGGTCATGAGCGGTAGTGCGTACCGCGCGCTTACCCCGGAGCAAGTGGCTAGAATAGAATTGGACCATACAATCATTTATTCCGACCTTCCCACCATTGAAACGTTGGGCGGTGGAAGTGCGAGATGTATGCTTGCAGAAATTTACCTACCCCAAAAATCGTAACCATGTTAGAGACTCAGATTCAGGACATTGTACAGAACCTCTACCAAGTAGATGCCACCATAGAATTGCAGGAAACCCGCAAAGAATTTGAAGGCGATCTCACCTTGGTGGTATTTCCTTTTGTCCGTGCAGCGAAGAAAAGACCTGAAGATGTTGCGGAAGAAATCGGTGCTGACCTAGTGCAAGCCGGTGCCATTGTATCCTACAACGTGGTCAAGGGTTTCTTGAACATGGTATTAGATTCAAATGTTTTCGTCAATGATTTCAAAGCCTTTGCGTTGGATGCGAATCTAAATCTACCGGCGCCTGGGAGTAAGGGTCAGTATATTGTGGAATACAGCTCGCCAAATACGAATAAGCCCTTGCACCTTGGACACATTAGAAACAACCTCTTAGGAAGTAGCGTTTCCAATATTCTTGAGGCCGATGGTGTGGCCGTCACTAAGGTCCAGATCATCAACGATCGCGGTATTCACATCTGTAAGTCCATGTTAGCCTGGTCTGAATATGGCAATGGAGAAACTCCTGAGAGCACGGGCTTGAAAGGCGATCATTTGGTCGGTAAGTACTATGTGAAGTTCGACCAAGTCTATAAAAGTGAAATTCAAACCCTTGTAGAGGGCGGAATGAGCGAGGACGAGGCTAAAAAGCTAGCGCCATCGCTCGTAAAAGCGCAGGAGATGCTCTTGAAATGGGAGCAGGGTGATGAAGCCGTAATAGACTTGTGGCGCACCATGAATAATTGGGTGTACGAAGGATTCAACCATACCTACAAAAAACTAGGGGTTAGCTTCGATAAAAACTACTACGAGAGTCAAACCTACGTTCTCGGGAAGGACGATGTGCTCAAAGGATTGGAAGATGGCGTGTTCTATCGCAAAGAGGACGGCTCGGTTTGGATTGATCTCGAAGATGAAGGATTAGACCATAAGCTGGTATTGCGCCGCGATGGTACTTCTGTGTACATGACTCAAGATATTGGTACGGCCATTCAGCGATTCAAAGATTTTGATGCCAAAGGGATGACCTACGTAGTGGGAAATGAACAAGATTACCACTTCAAAGTGCTGTTCATTATTCTCAAGCGTTTGGGGTATACTTGGGCGGAGAGTCTCCACCACTTGAGCTACGGCATGGTGGATTTACCTTCTGGAAAGATGAAGAGCCGCGAAGGAACCGTCGTGGATGCAGATGATTTGATCGATTCTATGATCCAGGATGCAGCTGCGATCTCAAAGGAATTGGGCAAATTAGATAATATGCCTGAAGAGGAACAGGACCAATTATTCCAAACCCTCGGATTGGGAGCATTGAAATACTTCATCCTCAAAGTAGATCCTAAAAAGCGTATGCTATTCAACCCGGCGGAAAGTATTGACTTCAACGGGAATACCGGACCGTTTATCCAATACACCTATGCGCGTATTCAGAGTTTGCAACGCAAAGCGCCTGAGGGACTTACGGTAAATTGGACCGATCTAAATCCAAATGAAGAGGAGGTCGTGTTGATGAAAGCCTTGGTGCAGTATCCTTCTATGGTGGAGCAAGCCGCTAAGCAGCTGAGCCCAGCAGTTTTGGCGAATTACACCTACGATTTGGTTAAGAAGTACAACGGTTTCTACCAGAACAACAGCATCCTAAACGCGGAGAGTGATGAACGAATCGCGTTCCGATTGTTATTGAGTAAGAAAGTAGGCGAGGTTATAGCCTCGTCGATGAATTGCCTGGGTATTCAGGTACCAAATAGAATGTAATATGAGTGAAGCAGTAAGATCCCTGTCACCTTCAAGTGTCTGGAACTATTTTGCAGATTTAAACGCCGTACCTCGCCCTTCTAAAAAAGAAGAGCGCGTGATCACATTCATGGTGGACTTTGGCCATTCCTTAGGGCTGCCCACGGAGGTAGATCACATAGGCAATGTATTCATTCGCAAACCTGCTTCACCAGGTATGGAGGGAAGAACTCCTGTGGTATTGCAGGCACACTTGGACATGGTACACCAAAAGAACAACGGTACAGATTTCGATTTTGATACAGAAGGCATCCGCATGTCAGTGGATGGAGACTGGGTCAAAGCCGACGGTACCACTTTGGGCGCGGACAACGGTATAGGCGTAGCCTTTATCATGGCCATCCTCAGCTCAACGGATATCGCACACCCTGCCATCGATGCACTCTTCACCATTGATGAAGAAACGGGTATGACCGGGGCGCTCGAGCTAAAGGGCGGCATGTTGAACGGAAAGATCTTGCTCAACATTGATACGGAAGACGACGATGAGCTTACTATCGGTTGTGCCGGAGGCATTGATGTAACCGCAACAGCCGCGGTGCCAATGGTGGCAGTACCTTCAGGAACAAAGACTCTAGCCTTGTCGGTAAAAGGATTAAACGGTGGCCACAGTGGTATGGACATCCACAAAGGATTAGGCAACGCCAATAAGCTAATGAATAGAATCTTGGACAGGTTAGGTGCTAATGTCCAATTATCTGCGCTAAACGGTGGCGGTCTGCGCAATGCTATCCCTCGCGAAAGCAATGCAGTGGTGGTATTCGATGCGGCTCTAGAAGGTAATGTAGTAGCAACGTTGGAGGCCGTATCGGCAGAAATTAAAGCCGAGCATCGCACAACGGATGCAAGTGCTCAAGTACTTTGGACAGAAGCAGCAGTACCTTCTGAAATAGTGAGTGCAGATTTCAAAGAGGCCTTAATCAGTGCCATCTATGCTTGTCCTAATGGTATTTATCGCATGTCTCCAGATATCGAAGGTCTAGTACAAACCTCGAACAACCTCGCACGTGTGGCCATTGAGAATGGTCAATTAGTGATCATGTGCTTGACACGTAGTGCGGTGGAATCAGAGAAAATGGATTTAGCACGTGCTATTGAGCGCAACTTCGCGCAGATGGGTTGCACCGTGGAACTCAGTGGAAACTATCCTGGATGGACGCCTAACCCTTCCAGTGCCATCCTAACCACGATGCGTGATCTATACGTTGAGATGTTCAAAGAGCAGCCTCATGTAGCGGCCTGCCATGCAGGGCTAGAATGTGGAATTTTAGGGACCAATTACCCCGAGATGGAACTCATCTCTTTTGGACCGAACATACGCGGGGCTCACAGTCCAGACGAAAAATGTCAAATTAGTAGCGTACAGAAGAGTTGGGACTTCTTCTTGAGAACTTTAGAAAACATACCATCGGTATAAGACCATGTTTGAAAATTTAAGTGATCGTCTAGAAGGCGCGTTTAAAACATTAAAGGGTAATCACAAGATTACCGAGCTGAACATTGCAGATAGTGTAAAGCAAATTCGTCGTGCTTTAGTAGAGGCCGACGTCAGCTTCAAAATTGCGAAAGAGTTCACCAATAAGGTCAAGGACAAGGCCATAGGCGAGGGCGTGATCAACGCGGTGCAACCGGGCCAAATGATGGTCAAGATTGTCCGTGATGAAATGGCTGAACTGATGGGAGGTCAGGCTGAAGGCTTAAACCTAACAGGTTCGCCCACAGTGATTTTGATGGCTGGTCTTCAAGGATCGGGTAAAACTACCCACAGTGCAAAATTGGCCAATTACCTCAAGCGTAAAAAAACCAAAAAGCCACTACTGGTCGCTTGTGATGTGTATCGTCCAGCGGCTATTAACCAGCTTCACGTACTTGGGGAACAATTAGGTATTGAGGTCTACTCAGAAGAAGGCAATAATGATCCGGTAGCCATAGCATCCAATGCCTTGGCCCACGCAAAATCCAATGGTTTCAACGCAGTGATTGTCGATACCGCCGGTCGTTTGGCGGTGGATGAGGCGATGATGCAGGAAATAGGTAGTATTCACAAGGCCATTACCCCATCTGAGACGCTCTTCGTCGTGGATGCAATGACGGGTCAAGATGCCGTGAATACGGCTAAGGCCTTTAATGATGTCCTTGATTTTGACGGGGTCATTCTTACCAAGCTAGACGGGGATACCCGTGGTGGGGCGGCCTTGACGATTAAATCTGTCGTCAATAAACCCATCAAGTTTGTGGGTATGGGCGAGAAGATGGATGCACTCGATGTGTTCCATCCGGATCGTATGGCGGATAGAATCTTGGGCATGGGAGATGTTGTTTCTCTCGTGGAAAAGGCCCAAGAACAGTTCGATGAGGCTGAGGCGCGCAAGATGAGTAAGAAGATCGCGACCGATTCTTTCGGGTTCGACGACTTTATGAATCAAATCCAGCAAATCAAGAAAATGGGGAATATGAAAGACCTCATGGGAATGATTCCTGGAATGGGTAAGGCATTGAAAAATGTTGATATCGATGATGATGCGTTCAAGCACATCGAAGCGATGATTAACTCCATGACCTTGGACGAGCGTCAAAACCCAGATATTATTAATGGCTCTCGTCGCAAACGAATAGCTAACGGCTCAGGCCGCACGGTTCAGGATGTGAATGCATTGCTGAAGCAATTTACCGACATGCGTAAAATGATGAAGATGATGCAGAGTGGAGGCGGCAAACGAGGAATGATGAATATGATGCGCGGCATGCGCTAACACTTATAGAAAATGGTAGTTTTAGACGGTAAAGAAACTTCTGCAAAGATTCGCGCTGAACTTGCGGAACAAGTAAAAGCGCTGAAAGCAGAAGGAGGGAAGGTCCCTCATTTGGCAGCAATCCTCGTAGGGGAAGATGGCGCATCGAGAACCTATGTGAATGCAAAAGTTCGCGATTGTGAAGAGGTAGGATTTGGCTCGACTTTGATTAAACTACCTGCTGAAACGACACAAGAGGAGCTGCTTAAAGCGATCAATAAACTCAATAATGACGAGGATATTGACGGCTATATTGTTCAATTACCCCTGCCAAAGCACATCGACGAAACTGCCGTTTTGATGGCCGTTGATCCTAAAAAGGATGTGGATGGATTTCATCCACAGAATGTTGGGCGGATGACCCTCGGACTACCAACATACATTCCTGCGACGCCAATGGGAATTGTAGAGTTGTTACGTCGTTATGAGGTGCCTACAGAAGGAAAAGACTGTGTGGTTATCGGCCGCTCTCATATCGTAGGTTCTCCTATGTCCATCTTGCTAAGCCAACACAATTACCCCGGCAACTGTACCGTCACCCTGTGCCACAGTCGCACCAAGAACTTGGAGGAAATCTGTCGTAAAGCCGATATCATCGTTGCCGCTTTGGGGCGTCCAGGTTTTGTAACTGCGGATATGGTAAAAGAAGGAGCATGTGTCATCGATGTAGGCATTACTCGAGTGGACGATGCGACTAAAAAATCAGGTTTCAGATTGCTTGGAGATGTCGATTTTGATGCGGTTGCGCCGAAATGTAGTTTCATCACACCTGTTCCAGGTGGTGTTGGACCGATGACTCGTGCTGCATTGATGATGAATACGATGAAAGTGACAGAATTGGGCCAAGCCTAATGAAAGACATTACCACTTCACAGAGCTTTGCTCAAGATACCATACGTCGCGGTGAGGTAGTCCCGCTCATGGAGCAGTTTTACACGATCCAAGGAGAGGGAGCACATACCGGAAAAGCCGCCTATTTTGTGCGTATTGGGGGATGTGATGTGGGTTGTCATTGGTGCGATGTGAAGGAGAGCTGGAATCCGGATACACATCCTCCTACACCTATTGCTAGTATCGTTGAGGAAGCTAAGAAATACTCCGACACAGTTGTGGTGACGGGCGGTGAGCCCCTTACCTGGAACATGAATCCCTTGGTCGATGCCTTGCATGCCGTGGGAATTACGGTGCACGTTGAGACCAGTGGTGCCTATCCTTTGACTGGGAATTGGGATTGGATCACTTTGAGCCCGAAAAAAACAGCTTCGGTAAAAGCCGGCTACTACGAGCATGCGCACGAACTCAAAGTGATTGTGTACAATCGCCACGACTTGAAGTGGGCGGAAGAACATGCAGCCAAGGTGAATGATAAGTGTACCCTTTACCTTCAGCCAGAATGGAGCAAGCGCGATGAAATCATGCCCTTACTGGTGGATTATATTCTTGAACATCCGAAGTGGAAGATTAGTCTTCAAACACATAAATACTTGAGAATCCCTTAAGATGGCCGGGCTCTGCAACATAGATGAAGCAGTACGCTTATTGCAATCTGGAGAGGTAGTAGGCCTGCCAACTGAAACGGTGTACGGTCTAGGCGCTAATGCATTAGATACCAAGGCTGTTGCCAAAGTTTTTGAGGCTAAAAACCGACCGTCTTTTGATCCGTTGATAGTGCATGTAGCAGATTTGGATGGCGTACGCAGTATTGCGGAGCTCACCCCTGCGGCTGAGTCCTTGCTGCTCGCATTTTCACCAGGACCGCTTACAGTAGTGTTGAAGAAGAAGTCCATTGTTCCTGATTTAGTGACCAGCGGCCATCCCACTGTGGCGGTGCGTATCCCAGCACACCCCATGATGCTTCAAGTTTTACAACAAAGCGGTTTATTCGTTGCGGCTCCAAGTGCCAATCCTTTTGGTTATACCTCACCTACAACAGCACAGCACGTTTTGGCGCAGCTCGGTGAGCGTATCAGCGGGGTGTTGGACGGTGGACCCTGTACAGTAGGACTTGAAAGTACCATTGTTGATTTTACAGGGGAGTCACCCAAAGTCTTGAGATTAGGGGGGATGGATGTGGCCCAATTAGAGTTAGTACTTGGGGAACTTCCTGTACAAACCAGTAGTTCAACTCCGCATGCTCCAGGGATGTTAAGTGCCCATTACAATCCGGGGGCAAAGATCTTTTTACACCATAGTGTAGGCGATGCACTGAGTGCTGCTTGTGTCACAAATGATACTGCAGTGCTGCTTTTTGGACCTAAGGATGAGGCAGGTTATGAACATCAATATAGCTTGAGTACTACAAAAAGCTATAGTGAAGCGGCACAAAACCTATTCGCCATGTTGCGGGAATTGGGCTCCAAATATCCTGAAATTCATGCGGTTAGATTGCCGGAGGAAGGTTTAGGTCGTGCCATTAACGATCGTTTGGTGCGCGCAGCTGCAACTCGTTGATAGATAAAGAGGTAAGCCAACCTTTTTATTAAAATCTTTGTTACATTAGGGTATGAACAAAACCCTACTCACTTTCGCCCTGCTTTTAGGGGGATTTCTGCATGCGCAAATAAGCGGATCTGTAGTGGATCAATTCAAAGATCCTATAGTTGGCGCAAGTATTACCGTATTGCAGAATGGCACGCCTTCAAACATTGGAACCGTTACGGATTTTGATGGGAATTGGTCCCTCAAAGTATACCTTACCGACAGGCAACCTTCTGTGACGGTGCGTGTGGCCAGTTTGGGTTTTGCGAGTAAAGATGTAATCATCCGTTCGACCTCTCCTGTTACCATAGGCCTAGAGCCAGATCAAAATGTGCTTACTGAGGTGAGTGTTGTGCAACAGCGCTTATCAGAGAAACAAGAAAAAAGCGCGCTCACCGTCGAAAGTATGGATGCACTGGCCATCAAGGAAAGTCCTAGCGTCAGTTTTTATGACCATTTAGGAACGCTAAAGGGGGTGGATCTAACCAGTGCAAGTATTGGGTTTAAGATTATTAATACCCGTGGATTTAACAGTACCTCGCCCGTTCGTTCTCTTCAACTAATCGACGGTGTAGATAATCAGAGCCCTGGTCTTAATTTCTCTCTGGGTAACTTCCTAGGTGCCCCCGACTTGGATATTGTAGGAGTGGATGTCATCGCCGGTGCGTCGACTGCGTTTTACGGACCTAGTGCGTTTAATGGAGTAATTTCCATGACTACCAAGGATCCTTTCTTGTTTACCGGGCTCAGCAGTAGTATTAAGGTAGGAGAGAGAAACCTTAACGAAGTTTCGGTACGTTGGGCGGATAAGGTCAATGATAAGTTTGCGTATAAGATCAACCTATTTGCGCTTAAGGCGGATGATTGGGAGGCCGGGAACATGGATCCTACTGATATAAGCCGTGATGGTGTGACCAACCCTGGAGGATATGATGCAGTCAATCGCTACGGGGATGAAGATTGGTGGGACGACGGAGGCGATTCGAAATATTATGCGGGGATTGGTAGATTCTACCGTCCGGGGATTGAAGAGAAGTATTTAGTAGACTACGATACTGAGAACATCAAATTGACCTCTGCATTTCACTACAAGATTAAAGACGATTTACGGGCCATTTATGCCGTTAACTTTGGTTCAGGAACCACTGTATATCAGGGTGATAATAGATATAGTCTAAAAGACATTCTATTCCTCCAGAATAGGGTAGAGCTTCGAAAAGACGATAAGTGGTTCATACGTGCCTATTCCACTCATGAGGATGCCGGAAACAGCTATGATGCTTATTTCACCGCGCTGAGAATGCAGGATAGTATTGCCTCGAACCAATTCTACAGCAACTACTACAGAACCTTTTGGCACATGATCAATAGGCCGCAGGTACGTGCCTTACCTGGGGCTCCAGCCAATAGCTTGCCAATGAATGAATTCCAAGCGGTCATGGATTCATTAATCGCTACAAATCTTGATTTCTTTACGGAGTTGCATCGCAGTAACCAAAATAGTGTGTTGTATGCCGCAGGTTCGGCCGCGGGATACACCACCACGGAAGAGCTAGAATATTTTTCAAATCTACTTACTCCAGGGACTCAGGCCTTTGATGATTTGAAGAGCCACATAACGTCCACGCTTTTTACAGAAGGCGGAAGTAGATTCTACGATAAATCGGCCCTTTATCACACACAAGGTGAGCGCACCTTTACCACGGAGAAGGGAGGTACGTTGCGCTTGGGTGCAAATTATAGACGCTATACACCAAAAAGTGCGGGGACGATTTTCTCAGATACCGCAGGCATTGCCATTACAAACCAAGAATTTGGGGTGTACGGAGGATATGAGCAAGATTTGATGGACGACAGGTTGAAGTTGAGTGTTACTGGACGTGTGGACAAGAATCAGAACTTCCAACCATTGGTATCACCAGCGGTCTCCATGGTGTATAAATTGGACGAAAATCAAACCGTTCGTCTCAGTTTTTCAAGCGCCATCCGAAACCCAACCTTGGCGGATCAATACCTGTATTACAATGTGGGGAGGGCGGTACTTAAAGGCAATTTGAACGGATTTGATAGCCTGGTTACCTTAGATAACATCGTCGATTATTTAGGTAAAGCTGCCTCGGATCGTCTAGCGCATGATTTTGGCTATTTTAATGTTGATGCGATTCGTCCGGAAAAGGTAAAGACGTTGGAAGGTGGATATCGAGCTACCTTATTTGAGCGTGTTTTCGTAGATGCCAATTATTACTATTCACTCTACGATGATTTCATCGGGTACATCATCGGAGCTGAAATTGAAGAGGGGACTACGGCAATTGATAGATTAAAATCATTGCAAGTGTATCGGATTGCGGCAAATGCTACAGAGCAGGTGACCACACAAGGGTTTTCAGTTGGTTTGAACACCTTCATAGGTGATTACCACACGCTTTCTGGAAACTACAGCTGGAATAAGTTGACCTCTGCAGTTTCTGATCCTATTGTGCCTGCCTTTAACACACCAGAGCATAAGTTCAACGTCGGCTGGAACATCCGTAATTACCCTATCAATAACAACAAGGAAAGATTATTAGGGGCAGGGGTAAACTACAAATGGATACAGGGCTTCGTATTTGAAGGCTCCCCGCAGTTTACCGGAAGTATACCATCCTACGGTCTTGTGGATGCACAATGTTCATTCACTCAGATTCGTAATAAAAGTGATAAGAAAACCACAATAACCTATAAAATCGGTGCGAGCAACGCATTGAATAATCAAGTGTATCAAGTATTCGGTGGGCCCTTAGTGGGAAGGTTGGCCTACCTGAGTATTCAAATAAATTAACCTTCCTAAAAAACAGTGTATGAAAAAGATTACTCTTTTAATGCTAGCCTTGATGATCTCTTCGATAGCGTTTGGACAACGCTATACCACGGAAATCTTCACGGATTCTGAGATTGTTGTGCAATCCGATGTTTCCTACGGGGTGAATTTCAACCCTTATGTAGATACTACATCGAGTGCAACTAACCCGCTTTCGGGTACGAATCTTCAGCCACTTCAGGCTGATTTTTACATGCCATCGCCAGCGGTGGATACAGCTACGGATCGTCCAGTAGTGATTATTTGGCACACAGGATCATTCATTCCGAAAGGGTTGAACGGATCTCCTCTAGGCACGCGTAAAGATAGCGCTGTAGTTGAGATGTGTGAGCGTTTTGCAAAAATGGGGTACGTGAGTATTGCAGCATCTTACCGTCTCGGTTGGTTGGCGAACAGCACGAACCTAGACGTTCGTCGTGGTTCGAACTTGCTTGCGGTGTACTATTCTATTCAAGATGCAAAAGCATTGGTACGTTACTTGAACTTGACACAGATCGGTGCAGGTAACCCTTATGGAATTAATGCGAGCAATACCATTATGGTAGGTCAAGGCTCTGGTGGATATATCACCTTTGCATATGCGACCATTGATAAGTATTCAGAAGTTGCGGGTCCTGCTAAATTCAAGTATCAGGATTCTACCGGTATCTTCGGTCAGCCGGTATTGCCAGGCGATCCTTATGTAGATACAAGTATGGTGGGTGATATCGACGGTTTCGGTGCCGCTATTACTGTGACCGGTCAGAACGCATTCGGTGTGCCTACGATGGATTACAGCACTCCTGGTCGTAACTACGAGAACCATGCAGGTATGCCTGATGATGTATTGATGGTGATCAATATGGGTGGTGCCCTAGGTGATGGTGCTTGGTTGGAGCAAGGTGATGTTCCTATGTTGAGCATCCACAGCAAGTACGATTTCTTCGCACCGTATGATACAGGGATGGTTTATGTACCAATTGGCCAACAATTCTTCCCAGTAGTAAGCGTAACAGGGTCGTATGGTGCCATCAAAGCGGCTAACGCTTACGGTAATAATGATGTGTTCTTGAACGCAAATTACACGGATGCAGTTTGGGTAGACCAACAGGCGACAAACCCAACAGGTGAGGAGTGTTTGTACACGATCGAAATTGCACCAGCAAATGCAATGACACCATGGATTGTACATACAGCGCCATGGAACTGGTACGATCCTAACGATCCGTATGCTAACCAGAATCCAGCGAATCCAAATGTGGAGGCTACTTCACAGGCTTGGATCGATACTGTGATGTCTTTCATCGTTCCACGTATGGCTACTGTACTTCAAGCAGAAGGTGTGCCTGCAGGAATTGGCGAAGTACAGCTTTCAGTTGATGTATACCCGAACCCATCGAATGGTGTAATCACCTTGAAGTCTAACGGTATGGTCATAGACCGCGTTCAGATTTTGGACATTACAGGACGCTTAGTTCACGCTGAGGAAATCAATGCCATGAGCAAAACACTTCAAGCGGAACACCTAAGTTCTGGTATGTATTTATTGAAGATTAGTTCGAATGGTCAAGAGATGACCAAGCGAATTTCGATCAGATAATTCTATCGATTGATATTTTGAGCCCCGCACGTTAGTGTGGGGCTTTTTTTTGCTCTAAGTTTGCCTCAAATCCACTACTAATGGTCAATTACAACGGTTCCTTAGTCGCCCTAAATACAATTCCTATTTCTCAAGTCAAGCGTGCACTTAGCTACGGCGATGGGTTGTTTGAAACGATGAGAATGCGTGAAGGGAAGGTGCTTTTTATCGAAGACCATTACTTCCGTCTCATGGCGTCCATGAGGATTTTGAGAATGACCATTCCGATGGAATTTACGCCAGAGTATTTGGTGGCAGAATGCGAAAAATTGGCTCATCATTTTGGTTATACCAATGCGAGGCTAAGATTCCAAGTGGTTAGAAATGGTATGGGAAAATATACGCCCATACAATCTAACGGTGTTCACTGGTGGGTCGAAATAGAACCACTCGAGGAGGCTGATTACACGTTGCGTGATGATTTAACAGTAGACCTATTCAAAGATCATCCCCTTCAAGCGGGATTACTGACCACGGTTAAGTCTACGAATGCATTGCCTTATATCCTCAGTGGAATCTTTGCTACGGAGAATAACCTTGATGCTGTTTTGTTGATCAATGACCAGAAGATGGTAGTGGAGGCTAATTATGGTAACCTCTTTCTGCTGCAGGGGTCGAAGCTTATTACGCCACCGTTAGAGGATGGCGTCTTACGAGGGGTATTCAGAAAGAATATGTTGGTATGGGCTAAGGAATTGGGGCTTGATATTGAGGAGAAAAGTGTTTCGCCCTTTGATCTACAAAAGGCAGACGAACTCTGGATTACGAATACGATTAAGGGTATTCAAGCGATTAAAACCTACCGTAAAAAAACGTTCTCAAGCAATAAGGCGGCAGAAGCTGTCGCCTTGATCAATAGAAAGCTAGAGGTGCTTAGTAAGCTTTAATTCATCCAAGGGTCTTCTGGGGCATTGGCCCAAATGCGGTATTCACCACCAAGAGTGTGCATGTAGTTACGCCATGCATCTTTGGACAATGTCAATATATCAGTCTTAAAGGGGGGATGAAGGACTACCCAGGTGCCATCCGAAATTTCATCCTCTAATTGGCCTGGTGACCAACCACTATATCCTAAGAATGCTTTGAAGGTTGTTTTTTGATCCTCTTGTATAAGCTTTTGGAATACTTCGAAATCACCTCCTAAAAACAATCCATTACCCACAGGGGCACTATTGGGTATGCGCTCTTCTTCATGAAGGTAGAATAGGGCATCTTGTTCCACTGGTCCTCCGAACATTAAAGCATTATCACGTTCGAAATCATCGATCAAATCCTTTACGAAAAGATTACTCTCTTTATTCAAAGTAAACCCAAGGGTGCCTTCATCGTTATGTTCTGTAAGGTACACGACACTCTGCTCAAAAAAGCCGTCGCCAATGAGTGGTTTAGAAATAAGAAGTGTTCCTTTAGCAGGCTGATTGTTCCAATGCATTACACTAATTTAGACATATGGATTTACACAACATAAGAGAAAGCTACAAGTTTGATTCATTATTAGAATCCAATTTAGAGAGCAATCCCTTCGACCAATTTCAGCTTTGGTACAAGAGTTATGCGGAACTGCGCATTAAGGACTCCAATGCCATGGCCATTGCTACAGTAGATTCTCAAGGGTTTCCAAGCAACAGAATTGTACTTCTAAAGGCAGTGGAAAACGATGAATTGATCTTTTTCACGAATTATGGCAGTGCCAAAGGGCAAGACTTGTTAAATAATCCCGTGGTTAGTGCACTCTTTTTTTGGAGAGAACAAGAACGTCAAGTGCGTATTCAAGGAAAAGTTATCCGAATATCTAAAGATAAAAGCAAGGCATATTTCGCTACGCGCCCATATTTAAGCCAAATAGGCGCAGCGGCTTCAGATCAAAGTCAACCCATTACGAACAGAGCTGCACTGGAGACTAAATTCTTTGAATATCAAAATGAATACCCGGAAGGTAGTACTGTTCCCATGCCTGAAAATTGGGGTGGATTTGCCATTCAACCTCTATCATTTGAATTTTGGCAAGGAAGAGAAGGGAGACTCCACGATCGAATAGTGTATATGCTTGAAGGATCCGAATGGACGATTCGTAGATTACAACCTTAAGATAAGCACATAAAAAAAGCCCTCCGAGGAGGGCTTCTTTGTATCTAATAAGTTCAGGCTATTAGAGCTTACCGTTTAGGTCGGCACCAGCTTTAAACTTAGCTACTTTCTTAGCAGCAATTCTGATAACTGCACCAGTCTGTGGGTTACGACCGTCACGAGCTGCACGCTCAGAAACAGAGAAAGAACCGAAACCAACTAGTGATACACGGCCACCACCTGCAAGGGTAGAACCTACGTTACCAGTAAAAGAATCCAAAGCTGCTTTAGCTTGTGCTTTAGAGATGCCAGCGTCTGCTGCCATTGCGTCGATCAATTGTGCTTTGTTCATTGCAATTAAATTTTAATTAATACTTTTTTAAACGAAT
>CALDGA010000160.1 GCA_937942085.1 uncultured Flavobacteriales bacterium | reverse complement strand
CGTTATGCCTGGCGATGGGCATTTGCCGTTAAGGGAAATTGTGAAAGAAGTCAAGAGGCGTGGCTACGATGGCGCAATTTCCCTTGAGTTGTTCAACCGAACTTACTGGCAGCAAGATTCATACGAAGTGGCAAAACTCGGACTGGAGAAGATGAGGGCAATTGTGGAAGGGTAATCGGCAACGATGTCAGAACATCAAAGTAGGAACGCTAAAAACTGCAAAAATAGGAGGGTTGAGTTTGCTTCCTACAGAACTCTTGTTTGGCAGTCAAGACGATTGGACGAAAATTGTGGAAGCGATAGAGCAAGTTATATTGCCGCAATTGGAATCAAATTGGGTCACGCTCTTTGCGGCTCCAAAGACTTCCTCTTCAGGCTCTTTGGGCGAGTCTATTCGTGCTGCCTACCACCACATCTCAGTCCCGTCCAAGTATGTAGTTGCCCAAATAGGTTTCCTTTTGCGAGGGCAAGCAGCAATTTCAGTTGGCGAAAAGATTAGAATTTTCAAAGCGCCTACAGGGATTTTTGTGGCTAAAGGTGTCCCACTTAACCTCCACGGTGAAGTCAATGGTCAGATACCCTACAGTGAATGGTTGATCTGCACAATCACAACTTTTGGAGCATTGGTGCTTCAGTGTCGTGTGACGCAAAAAGTGCATTATGAAGGGAAGTCTCATCTAATCCTTCAACCAGTGTTAGCATCGTTGATGGAGGAGAGTCGTGATTGGACTGCTGTCAATAAGGTGATATTGAGGGCAATTTGGGGGTTACTGGCTCGAGCTAACCCTGCATTGCCTACCTTCTGGGAACTATTGCCCCCGTCTTTCGTTGAGATGCCATCTATCCTTCGGCAAGCACTGCAGTTGCTTCACCACAACTACGAGCGACCACTTAGGTTGAAGGATATCGCAAACTGGTGTCATGTCAACATAGCACATCTTTGTCGCCTTTTCCAGCAATGGATAGGAGTGTCACCCCATGCTTATCTCGTGAAGTTAAGGATGAGTGCAGCATGGAAATTGCTTATGGAAACATCGCTACCTCCTTCTTTAATCGCTTCCTTGGTTGGCTATCCAAAATGGTCTCAGTTTCGTCTCCTATTCACGAAGACTTTTGGGGTTCATCCCCACCAAGTTCGAAAAGGTGTTTCTTTGAAACCCTATAACGGGTGGAACCTCACGAACATTGTGAGTAATTAGGTTCAAATAGGGGGGCTAAGTGAAATGAAACCGATTCCCACAGTCCCGATGTTTGGTTGGGATGCTACAGGAACGATGATGCAAAGTTTGATAACTAAGCATGTGCTACCAAAGTTGGAACAGCACGGCGCCGAAGTTTTCTTCCCAAGCCCGTTAAATTCAGGACATCCTGAGCCCATTCCTTTCGGAGATTGGGGAACAGCAGGGATAAGGGAACGACCATATCTTGCTAATTCTTCACAGTTTTCGTTCCTTCTGGAAGGACAAGGTTGGGTTCATGTGAAAGGGATATGGTATCACTTGAAGGCAGGGCAGGGTGTTTTTGTTCCACAAGGCTGTCATTACTTCCCTCATGGGATGGTAAACGATTCGGTAGTGGAGGGGCATTGGCTTTGGGTCAGTATCCATCCATTTGGTGCAACAGTTCATCGCTGTCACATAACCCCCAATGCCCATATCCATAGCCCTATTTACGCCGTCGCAGACGAGAGAATCTTTTGGCTGTCTCGGGAATGGGAGATGGAATCGGTAATTCGTGGGTATCAAAATTCCCTAGTGAGCAAAGGATTGCTGTTAGCGATGTTTCATTTCATTACTGAATCGGCACCAATTCCCCTCTCAGTATGGGCTGAAATCGGCCTGCTTTTGTCTGAATTACCACCTGTCTTGGTAAATGCCATTATCAAGCTCTCCCGAACTTACGACCGACCCCATCATCTTGAAAAAGTTGCTGGACAATGCGGGGTCAGTTTGTTCCACATTTGTCGGCTCTTTCGTCGCTATTTGGGAATGACACCGAGAACTTATGTGAGACAATTGAGATTGAGAGTAGCTAAGCAATTGCTAATGGAAACCCGTTTACCACCATCTAAGGTTTCGCAGTTGGTCGGATACGCTAATTACAATCACTTCCGCAAACAATTCCGAAAAAGTTTTGGGGTAATGCCCTCAAATCAAGTAACGGACTGGTTCCCAGATGTCAAAATCGCCCCTTTCATTAGTAAGGTTGTGCCGTAGGAAAGAAAAATTCCCAGTTTAGGAATTTGTAGGAAAATTCTGCCGTTGATTTCTCTAAAGATGCAAAAATTTGGATAGCAAAGAGCAAGTTTGGTTATTAACACTTGTCTCTCGCTCTTGCATAGTTTTTGCTGCAGGAAAACAACTAACAGCAAGGAGGAATGCGTGGATGCGACAGGAGATTCCAACATGGTTGGCAATGGTTATCATCTTAGTCGTAATCGTGATTGCAGCAGCGTTCTACTTCTTGAAGGAACGTGCGGAGTATCAGTCATTGCCTCCTTTGCCGATGAAAGAGAAAATGAAAGCCCCAGGCGGTCCGCAAACTGGTCCTGTTCCACCTGCAGTGCAGGGGCAAGGTCAGTAGAAAGGAGGTGTGAAGCACAAAACGAGTAATAGCAGCTTGATTGGCAAGGTTTGTTTGTCGTAAATCATAAATCTTGACAGTTTATGAGATCGCAAAAATTATCCTAAGGAGGGTGAAGGAAAATGCAAGGAAAGAGGTCACATGGCTTCACGCTAATTGAGTTGCTGGTCGTCATCGCGATAATCGCCATTCTGGCAGCCATTCTGTTCCCCGTGTTCAGTCAGGCTCGCGAAAAAGCAAGGCAAGCAGCGTGTCTGAACAATGCAAAGAACATGGGGATGGCTGCACAGATGTATACCGATGATTCAGACGAGACTTATCCACCAGTCAGGTTCGGTGCAGGGAGACCTTGTTGGAATCCTGCACCTTATTACACGAGTTGGCGGATTTTGGCTCAACCCTACTTGAGAAACTGGAAAATCTTTGACTGTCCCTCCTTCCCCGACTCCTTGTGCAGTGAGGAGTGGAGAGAAACTGGACGAGAACAATCGCCGTATCCTCAGTATTTGGACTACCAACTTAATGGCTCTCAATTTTGCTACAGCCAATCCCGCCGCAAATGGGATATCGCTCGCTTCACTGGTCCAGGGCTTGCTGGTCCCGCCTCCTTAATTTTCATCCAAGAAGGTGGATTGCAATGCGCGCCAGACACAGGAACATGGTGCAATTGGGTGTTCAGGCGTGAAACTGCACGCCACAATGGTGGTAAAAACTATGTCTTTGCCGACGGACACGCAAAATGGATGAAACCTCAGCAGACAACATCACCAGTCAATATGTGGATTCATGTTAGACGAAACCCAGACGACAGGCTAGAGCCGGGTACTCCCTACGATTTCACTTGCAATGACAATTACCAACTGCCATGAGGTCAGAGAGTGAGTAACTGAAAGGGAAAGGGGACAAGGTCAGACCTTGTCCCCTTCGTCTTTAGTAGTCTTGATAATCGTCCGGGAAACTTAGCCTGTTGTCCAGAGAAGGTAAAAAGATTTTTGCTTTAGATAATGGCAATTTCAAACCTTGCGGGTCAGAAGAACTTCGGCGAGGGCAATGTCATCGGGGTGTGTGATTTTGATGTTTGTTGGGTCTCCCATAACGAGCCTGATGGGGACACCCAATCGCTCCACAAGCATTGCATCATCGGTCGCCAAGCAGCCGTCTTTAATTGCCTGTTCATGGGCTTCCTTAAGTAACTCA
>CALDGA010000159.1 GCA_937942085.1 uncultured Flavobacteriales bacterium | reverse complement strand
TTAGAACCAACATGTGACTGTCAAGAATGAATCCTTACGAAAAACTACTAGCCCGAAAACGGAAATGGACACCAGTACAGACAACTGCTGGTACATGCAAAGAGGGTGCGGAAGAGACGATCTTCCGTGCTCTTGCTTTGCGAAATATGGAACTTCCTGTGGGAGATTTTATCAATGAAGCTCTTGAAAAGAGTGTTCCAGATTCAGCGCGTAAGCTGCTCGCGTCAAATGTCGTTGACGAAGAGAACCACGACCTCGCTTTGGGTTTCATCGCCAATGCTTACGGAGTGGATGCAAAGGCGGAAAAAGAGGCGCTGGCTTTACAGAAAGCGTGGACTTCGCATCCTGATCACACAATTACCAAAGCAATGGTTGCCGAGCGTGCAATTTTCTTTGTTCTCCTACCCTTTTTTCGTTTTAACGGTGATGCGGGAATGCGAACGGTAAGCGCTGATATTTCACGAGATGAACAAATTCACGTTGCTACCAATAGCCTTGTTCATACTGAGCTGGGGCTTAACATCAGTCCTTCTCTTGATAAACTCCGCAAGGCAACTATCAGTTGGGTGATGCAACCTCTTAAGGTTGGTGCATCCGATAAATATTTGGACAAAAAATTTTGGCTGGATTCTAGTGATCGCCTGATGTATGAAGGTAAAGCCCCTGAGCTTTCCGCTACACGGTCGGCACGGATGCCAGCGTTCTTTGAACATAGTAATGTCAACCTCCCCCAATATGCTTGAAGTCCTTGGGATGAATTCCCGTGGACTTATTCATGCACTTGAAGAAACTTTCCCACCCACTAACCCTACACCTGAAGATACAATGGAAAAAATTATGTACCGATCTGGTCAGCGTAGTGTCGTTGAGTGGGTCATTAAATATTTGGAGGAAGAGTAATGGCTATTACATTGGATGGTATTAGATTTTCTGGCGACATGGCTGGCCAAAAAGCGCTAGCAGAGCACCGTAAAAAATACTATACACGGGTTGTAACCGGGTATAAAGATAAACGTACACAGAAATACGGTGGACCACCTAAAGCTGGCGGTAGGGGTTGGTACACTGAAACAACCCAGGTACCTGAATACGGTTACATTCGTAAGACACCTTACGTACCGCCTAAACCTGCTGCTGCTGCACCTAAACCTGCTGCTGCACCTAAACCTTCTTACACTGCACCTAAACCTTCTTACACTGCGCCTAAAGTAGATTACAGCAAACAGTTCAAAGCATACGAAGATCGTATTGCAAAACTGCAAAGTGGTTTTAGACAAACTTTGAGCGACTTGCAGTCTTCAATGGCGCAGGAACGTAAACAGTTTGGGACTCAATTAGCAACCTTGCAATCTGGATTTCAAACTAGGTTTGATGAACAAACTGCTGGATTTCAAAATAGGTTTGATGAACAAGCTGCAGTAAATCGGCAAGCCCAAGAAGAAATGGCAATGGGTTACCAACGGGCTTTGGCTCAGCAAGACCGCCCTGGTGTTGAAGGCATCCGTTTTGCTGACCGTGGTACTGGCGGTGCACGTCAAAAGGATTTACGTATGCAAGGTATCCGTGGAGCCTTTGGTCGTAAAGGCGATCGTCTACTTAAAATCTCTTCTCTTAACGTATAATGTCAGCACGTACACGATATGATTATTTAACTAGCGACCGTTCCCAGTTCTTAGAAGAAGCACGTCAAGCATCAGAGCTGACTCTTCCATACTTGGTTCGTGGCCATGAAGAATACACCATGGGCATGAAACAGCTAAAGACACCTTACCAAAGCGTGGGGGCTAAAGGTTGTGTGACGCTTGCATCTAAATTGATGCTTGCTCTTCTTCCTGTACAGACCTCATTCTTTAAACTGCAGCTTGATGAAAGTCAGCTGGGTGAAGATTTTGGACCAGAAATTAAGTCTGAACTTGACCTGTCTTTTGCAAAGATTGAGCGTATCATTCTCGAATCGATTGCTGCATCTGATGACCGTGTAGCTGTGCACCAAGCACTGCTTCACCTTGTCGTTGCAGGTAACGCTCTAGTCTTCATGAGCAAGTATGGTCTTAAAGTCTATCCTTTGAATCGCTACGTTGTTGATCGGGATGGCAACGGTCAAGTAGTTGAAATAATCACAAAAGAACGAATTTCAAAACAGATCCTTAAGCAGCAACTGCCTTCAGATTTCTTTAAAGACACTCCAGGTGTCACTGAAGAAGGATCTTATAACGACGACATTGATGTCTACACACATGTCAAGCGAGACAACAATCGTTTTGTTTGGCATCAAGAAGTAGAAGGTAAAGTCATCAAAGGATCACAAGGTAAAGCACCTATTGATAACACTCCCTGGATCCCACTTCGTTTCAATACTGTCGATGGTGAAAGCTATGGACGTGGGCGAGTGGGTCAGTTTATTGGTGACCTCAAATCTTTGGAAGGTCTTTCCCAGGCATTGGTTGAAGGTAGTGCAGCAGCTGCAAAAGTTGTTTTCACTGTCAGCCCTTCATCTACTACTAAACCTAGTACACTTGCTGCTGCAGGTAACGGTGCAATTATTCAAGGCCGACCTGATGATGTGGGTGTAATTCAAGTTGGTAAAACTGCAGATTTCCGTACTGCATTTGAGATGGCACAGACACTTGAACGTAGGCTTAGTGAAGCATTCCTTATCCTGAATGTCAGGCAAAGTGAACGCACTACAGCTGAAGAAGTGCGGATGACGCAAATGGAATTGGAGCAACAACTTGGCGGGCTATTCTCTCTGCTGACTGTTGACTTCCTTGTTCCATATCTTAATCGCAAACTTAGCGAAGCTCAAAAGAAAGGAGAGATTCCACGCATTCCGAAAGACATTGTCAAACCTACCATTGTGGCAGGTGTCAATGCATTGGGTCGTGGTCAAGATCGTGAAAGCCTTGGCTCTTTCCTTACAACTCTGGCACAAACTATTGGCCCTGAGTCCATTGCACAATTCATCAATACTGATGAAGTAATCAAGCGCCTGGCTGCTGCACAAGGCATCGACGTTCTTAATCTTGTTCGTTCTATGCAAGAAGTTCAACAGGAACGCATGGCTATGCAACAACAGCAAGTCGATCTTGAACAACAAAAGATTGATGTTGATGCAATGAAAACTCCGATGATGGATCCATCTAAAAATCCTGAACTTTCCGACAACCCCCAAGAAGTAACCACCTAAAACAACATGGCTGAAGTAATGTCTTTTATCCCGGAAGAAAATGCACCGGGAGAACTTAATGCAGATGAACAAGAATCTCTTGCTGTAGGCGAAGAACTAGAAGCACAGCATGAAGGGATGCTTGCTGGTAAGTACAAAAACGCACAAGACCTTGAAGCTGCATACCTAGAACTCCAAAAGAAACTTGGTTCTGAAGGTGAGTCTGAAGTTGAATACGAAGACACTGAAGAAGAAGAAGCAGATCAAGCTGATGAACTTAGCAATGATCTCTACGAACGTCTTTGGGAAAGCTCACAAAACGAAGAGTTCAGTGACGAACTGCTGATCGAAATCAGCGAAGCAGATCCTGCAGACCTTGCAGAGATGTACTTAGACTACCGCCGTCAGGTGGAAGAAAACGCTGGCCCACAGATGACTCAAGAAGATGCTGATGCATTGAAAGAATTTGCCGGTGGTGAAGAGCAGTACGGTGAACTCTTGGGTTGGGCTAAACAAAATTTCTCTGAACAAGAGATTGATATGTATGACGCCGTCATGGAAAGCGGCAATCCTCAAGCTGCATTCTTTGCTATCCAAGCACTCGCACTCCGCTATCAAGATTCTATGGGCTACGAAGGTGATCTAATTCAAGGTAAAGCTTCTGATGATTCCAACAAAGGATTCCGCAGTCAAGCTGAACTTGTACAAGCAATGAGTGATCCTCGTTACGAAAAGGACACTGCATATAGGGAAGACGTTATGCGCAAACTTGCAAACTCTAACATCGATTTTTAACTATGCCCCAAGGTAAAGGAACTTACGGTACCAAGAAAGGTCGTCCCCCTAAAAAGGGGGGCAAAAAATAATGGCCAAACCTGGACTCTATGCAAACATCCACGCCAAGCGTAAGCGCATTGCGGCTGGCAGTGGAGAGAAGATGCGAAAGCCTGGGGCTAAAGGCGCACCCACGGCTGCAAACTTTAAACGCGCCGCTAAAACTGCAAAACGAAATCTTAAAATCCGCAACGCATGAAACTTATTGCAATCCTTCCCGCAGCCTTGATCGCTGCTGCTCCTGTGTGTGCCGGTCCTTACGCCGTCATCGAAAACAACGCAGGTTTCACTGGTTCTGACTTCACTGGTCACACGACTGACTTCCATGTTGGTTATGAAGAAAGTGGTCCCTGGGCATCTTGGGGTGTCCAAGCTGGTCCGACTGTTTTCTCTCCCGACAACGGAGAAGCTGACACCAAACTGACTGGCAAAATCTTTGGCTCCCTGGCTGCTACTGAAAAGCTTTCTGTTTTCGGTGAGCTGTCTGCTGCCTTTGATGCCACCAACTCTTATGGCACTAAGGCTGGCGTTAAGTACAGCTTCTGATAACTATTTGAGGAGGGTGGGAGGTTATCTTTTTTTATATTTAACATGACTCAATCTATTCTTACGCAACGTAGGGATACCTGGGAAGAGTTTTGTTCCTGGGTAACCTCTACCAATAACCGTCTTTATGTTGGGTGGTTTGGCGTGCTCATGATTCCATGCTTGCTCGCAGCCACTACTTGTTTTATCATTGCATTTATTGCAGCACCCCCTGTTGACATCGATGGAATCCGTGAACCCGTCGCAGGCTCCCTGCTCTACGGAAACAACATTATCTCCGGTGCCGTCGTGCCTAGCAGTAACGCGATCGGACTACATTTGTATCCGATCTGGGAAGCCCTTAGCCTTGAAGAATGGCTGTACAACGGCGGACCCTATCAGCTTGTCGTGTTCCACTTCCTTATCGGTATCTTCTCTTACCTGGGACGCGAATGGGAACTTTCGTACCGACTTGGGATGAGGCCCTGGATCTTTGTTGCTTACTCCGCTCCCGTCGCTGCCGCGTCCGCTGTCTTCCTTGTCTATCCATTTGGCCAAGGTTCCTTCAGTGATGGTATGCCGCTTGGCATCTCTGGCACGTTTAACTTTATGCTGGTGTTCCAAGCTGAACACAATATTCTTATGCACCCTTTCCATATGTTGGGAGTTGCTGGTGTATTTGGTGGTGCCTTGTTTAGTGCTATGCACGGAAGCTTGGTCACGTCGTCACTTGTACGAGAAACGACTGAATCGGAGTCGCAGAATTATGGTTACAAATTTGGTCAAGAGGAAGAGACGTACAACATTGTTGCTGCTCACGGCTATTTTGGTCGGCTTATCTTTCAATACGCCAGCTTCAATAATTCTCGTTCTCTGCATTTCTTTCTTGCTGCTTGGCCTGTTGCCGGTATTTGGTTTACGTCACTAGGTGTTAGCACCATGGCGTTCAACCTCAACGGTTTTAACTTCAACCAATCTATTGTTGAAAACGAAGGTCGTGTCATCAATACTTGGGCTGATGTTCTCAACCGTGCCAACCTTGGTTTTGAGGTGATGCACGAGCGGAATGCACATAACTTCCCGCTTGATCTTGCATCCGTGGAGTCAACTCCCGTG
>CALDGA010000158.1 GCA_937942085.1 uncultured Flavobacteriales bacterium | reverse complement strand
TTACTCGGGCCGCCATTGTATGCAGGTTGTACCTTCGCCCGATCGTATCCATCTTGCAACCTGAAATGTACCTTGATTGTACCATCTTGGAGTAGTTCTGGACCCGATAGTCCAATCACATCTCCTATTGCATCAACTCTAGGCTCAATTTCACCCAATGGAGTGATTGGCCATGCATGACCTAGACGTTCGATTCTTCTCTCAGCAGTTAATTCTAGGTCATGCTCTCCTTTAGGACAAAATCCTCTGTATTCACAGCCCTTGCACCTAGCTAATGGATCCGGGTCGATATGGGGTTCAGCAGGTATGCCACCCGCGTCGAAATGTCTCAATGGTGCAGGTTCCGGTGGACAATCGTCTATCGAGGGATTTTCCGCTCTCAAGAGTTGATAGAGTTCAGCTATTTCCTTTTGGTAGGTCTCCATTTCAGATATTTCTGGAAGTTTAATTGATTTTACCGTGCCAGTACCCAGGTACCAAATTTCTAGATTGCTGACTTGTTCAGAGCGTGAATGAGATTCCCACCAAAGCCAAGCGTAGAGTCGTAATTGCTCTACATAACTGAAAGAACGATCACCCTTTCCGATACTTGCCTTGATATCGACTATATTGATTGAGTCATCCCAGCGATATACCAAATCATATTCACCTTGGAACCAACCCTCTGGGATACAGGTTGTTTGAGTAAATGACTTTGAATCTGGATCCACGAACCAAGGCCTTGTTATTTCCCAAGCCTCACACCAAGTGGTGCTTCCTTGTGCCTGAGCACAGGGGTGTGGAGAATTCCATTTTAGAGGGAAACCATCTGGTGCAGGGATTTCATCTCGAGCTTCTCCTCTCCTCCAGGATTCTAACCTAGGGCCGCCATTCGCAGCCATACATTTCTCGACTTCATCGAGATGCATCTTGATTCCTTGATGTATCATTTCTATGCATTCTTCGGGTTCAACATCCTCCAACGAGCCAGCTCTATTTTGTGTCGATTGCCAATCTTCAACCGCTGCCTCCCAGCACCTATCAAAGTGAACCTCAACTCGTGAAAGAGCCCATTCCATAAGCGCCTCTCTACTAGTAGGCCAGTCTTCTACTGGCCTAGATGAAAGTCTGGCAGCCATCCAATTTCCTTCGTCTTCCCAATCTGGAGCACCATTTTCATTTAATGGTGAAATAAGACTGTCAGAAGCATCGGGAGTAATTAGAGAAGGAGAATCACGAAGCACTCTGCAGATGCATTCCTCTGCAGCATTTCCACGAATAATTACCGGTGGCATTGGGCCTTTGAGTCTCTCTTGATAAGCATAATACCACTGACGAGGACAAGCCTTCCAGAGGTTTACTTGAGATGCGGAAAGGCGACGAAATGGGTCGACTCCTGTCGCCTCTGCATCGTACGTCTGCACCGGCATACCCTACTATCTATCTCGAGAGTACATGAACTCAACGATTTAGATATACAACTGTCATCTCTAATCTTTCGTGAGTTGGATGCACTTCAACTAAGGAAATTCGCGCTTCAATTTCCCCAACTAATTCTTCTGCCATAGAAAGAGGAAGTTCGATTCTTTCATTATCTGAATCATACAACATGAATCTCCTTGGTAGGCCTGTTTCTGTATGAATCTCCTCTATCCACTCCTCTGAGTCTTCCAGGCTACAATCAACTGCTCCGAAGAGAAGTGTTCCATCTTCGGTTAGAATTTCATGTGGAGAAATTGTATGTTCGCCTCGACGGATGAAGCGACGACGTAATTGCCCACTGTCTTTGTATGTGGCAGTACAGAACTTCAGGTGGTATGGATAGGACTCACGAACTGTACCATCTTCAGGGTCGGCAGCACCAATTGATGCCGCCATTACTCGGTCTCTCATCCGTGTGGCTAATTCCCCAGAACCTGCTGCACCAGCAGTAATCTCATCAGATAAATTGAAACCTCTAAGTTCCATATTGTCGTGATTACCTACGGTAATCTCCAATTCGTTGAGGTTGAGAAATTGCACAGGCATATCTCGCATAATTTCTAGTAATTCCATCAATTCATTTTCCTTATCTGGCTCGCAAGGTATTTCCACGCCTGTTAACATTCCAGATTCGATACAGGCTGCCATAGTTTCGGTATATTTTTCAGATTCCAAATCGAGAAAGTGGAAGCGTATTTCATCCAATCCGGCTTCAGCGAAATCATTCGCCCATTCTGCCTTGAATGGAATACTGGTATACATGTGTAAATGGAAATCATCACCGAATTCATTTTTGAGAATTTTACACGCTTCCAAAACTCTCTCCCTTGCCATAACGGGATCTCCTCCGGTAATTCCCGCTCCAGTAGCATTCATCGCTCGAGCTTCTTCGATTACCGCATCCCAGTCTCCAATTTCCACTCTACGTTCATTGGCGAACATCCAATCTATTTCGCGACGATTCTCTGAAAGTGGACAATAATCGCACATCCAATGGCAATGACCTGTGATGAACAAAACTAGCTTCGAACCCATCTGACATTGGATACAGCCTTCTGTATCGTCAGCGATTGCAGGTTCAGGAAGGTCTGGGACATTCGGAAGCCGGACTGAAAATGTCATGCTGCCACCTCTTTAGCGGTCTGCAAGAGCCATTCATGGAAAGCGTAGTCCTGTGATAATTCAGGATGGAAAGTCAACGCTAATCTATTTCCATATCTTACTCCGACAACTTCGTTTTCAAGAGTTACCACGACTTCTGAAGTATCTGCAACCTTGGTAAATCTCGGAGCACGAATGAAAACTCCGGGAAACTGTCTGCCTAGTAGTGTTGAATCTAAGACACTTTGGAATGAATCTACTTGGCGACCGTAGGCATTACGGTCAATCTCGGCGGCGACCAAAGGTTCGCCGCCGTCTTGGGGATCACATAGCAGAATTGCTCCAGCACAGGTACCTAGGACAGGTCTTGTGCTGTCTTCGCGAATCCAACGAAAAATTGCAGGTAAAAGTTCGGAAGCAGAATCGTTCCCTGTAAGTCGCATGGTTGTTGACTCACCCCCTGGAAATACAAGTGCGTGTGGTTGAGCATTGTCTAGATCCGCCGCCTTGCGTAACTCATGTATTTCAATTTCAATTCCAGAGTCTTTAGCCGCTGCATTCAGTGCTGCCATGTGGACATGGCGAGCGCCCTGAAGCATGACCAAGCCTATGCGAAGCACGAACCCTGCGGCTAAATCATACTGCTTGAATCCAACCCTTTGCGCGCAGAAGTGCTGAAAGACCGTAAAGCACGCCCAGAGGGCGTGGGAGAATCGCGCATCCACAACTTCGGCGCTGGTCCGGCAGTGCTTCCATTATCGGTTGTAGAAGAGGTTCAGGCGGCTCTTCCAAATCTTCACAACAGTGGTTTTGGGCTATGTGAAATCAGTCACAGAAGTGACACCTTCCAAGCGGTTGTAGATAGTGCAATGGATCGAATTCGCAGAGTATTATCCGTGCCCGATGATTATACGATTCTTTTCTTACAGGGGGGTGCATCTCTGCAATTCTACATGACTGCCCTTAATCTCCTAAAACCAGGAGAGCAGGCAGATTTTATCGAAACTGGAATTTGGTCAAAAAAGGCGATTGCGGAAGCAAATCGAGTTGGTCAAGCAAACAATATTTGGAGTGATTCAGAGAATGGCTTCCGATGTATTCCGGGCGAAGATGAGTATGCTATTTCTGAGGACTCAATTTATCTTCATTATACCTCAAATAATACTCTAATGGGCACTCAGCACCAACACTTACCCGACTCCGGAGGCAAACCAATAGTGGTGGATGCTTCCTCGGATATCGCAGGGGTTCCAATTGATGTATCCGCTCATGATGTAATCTATGCAGGGGCGCAGAAGAATCTCGGACCCTCGGGAGTGACTCTGGTAATTCTATCTCCTTGGGCTTTGGCTAGAGCAAAGGAAAACACAGAGGCAGGAAGACTTCCAACAATGTTAGATTATACAATCCACACTTCCAAAGGTTCTCTCTTTAACACTCCAAACACCTTCGGAATTTTTGTTCTGGATTGCGTTTTCAAATGGCTGGAAGAAAACGGAGGATTAGCCGGTTCAATTGAGAGGAATCGGGCGAAATCATCTCTTCTATACGAGGAGTTAGACAGTTCCGATATGTGGGTTCCGCATGCAGAAAAATCTTCTAGATCAGTCATGAATGTGACCTGGAGATGCGCTAACGAAGACCTAGAGAGTATATTCCTAGAAGAGGCTCAAGCTGCGGGATTAGGCGGCTTGAAGGGACACAGATCGGTAGGTGGAATCCGAGCTAGCCTTTACAACGGCTGCCCAATAGAGTCGGTAGAGGCATTAGTCGAGTTTATGCGCGGATTCAGAGAGCGACATTCCTGAGGAATATACTTGGATGCTCAAGCGGTTATCGAAAGCCTCGATTTTACCTTGTTGAATCACGAAGCAACTGAGGAAGAATTAGAGAGATTTGTGGTGCGCGCAAATTCCTCAGAAGTTGGAGCAGTGTGTGTATTTTCTGAACATGCAGAATTCGTCAAAGAACGATTGAATCCGGAGATTAAATTAGCAGTGGTAGCCGCTGGGTTCCCAATAGGTAGTTCTGATATCAATGAAATTAGTCATGCAATATCGAGTGCAGTAGAATCTGGAGTAGATGAAATAGACGTGGTACTTGAACCAAGAAAAGAAGAAAATTTCCCAAATGAAATCGAACTTGAGTTGCTCAAGGAAATGAGAAGCGCAGCAGGAGAATGCGTGCTTAAGGTAATTCTTGAGACCCCACTATTAGAGGAACGAGAAATGCGAGCAGTTGCTAGAATGGCTCTTGCAGCAGGGGTGGATTTCATCAAAACCTGCACCGGCAAACGTGGGGGCTGCAGTGATGATGCAGCGGCAATTTTCGCTTACGAAGTGATGCGGCATGAGCGAGCCTTTGGAGAAAAGTTAGGGGTGAAACTCTCCGGAGGTATTGGAAACATGGATGATGTGAATAGGCTAACTAGTATTGTCAATCAACAAGACCCGAGCATAATCAAAGATGGATCTAGAAGATTCAGAATAGGTGCATCCTCACTTTTGGATTCAATTGAAGGAAAATCCTAGACACGGCGAAATCAAAAGCAAAATGGCCTTGTGAATGACATGCAAGCCGGTTTGGACTTCGGTGTTCTGAAGGAATCAGACACCTGGAAGGCCTTTGGAATTGGCATGGTTTTATTCTGCATTATCGGGTTCGCGTCCCTCTCATTGTTTGGATTAACCTCCTCCATTTACGGCACCTCTGATGAGATTTCGGAAGTCCCTGATTGGGTCGCCCCATCTATGAACAGAGAAGGGATAGACGACCTCTACACGGCTGAGGATGGAACAATCCAATTGAGTAGCCTGCGCGGTCATGTGGTAGTCCTAGATTTCATGGCAATAGATTGTGCCAATTGCCACTATGTTCAGGAACATATCGATGACAATCTTGCAGAATGGGAAGGTCTTGAGGGTGAATACCCTGTAATTGCAGTGTCGATTGCAACGTGGTATCAGTATGAATCGT
>CALDGA010000157.1 GCA_937942085.1 uncultured Flavobacteriales bacterium | reverse complement strand
TATCATTTATTCCTCGAACACGACGCGTATAATGAAGTTTGTACGTTACAAATAACAAAAAAGGGGCCGCGACTATTGGACAGCGGACGCCTCGATCACTTTTTTGGATAACTCCTACACAATGAAAAAACTCCTCCTTGCATTCTTTGTCGGTCTCGGCATCAGCGCCCAGGCCCAATATTGGCAACAGGCCGTGCACTACGACATGGACATCACCATGGACGTGGCGAACCACCAATACGACGGAACACAGCAAATCACCTACACGAACAACAGCCCCGACACCTTACACAAGGCGTATTTCCACCTCTACTTCAACGCCTTCCAACCAAAAAGCATGATGGACGTGCGTTCACGGAATATTGCCGATCCGGACCGTCGAGTGCGCGATCGCATCGAAGGGTTAAGACCCGATCGCATCGGGTACCAAAACGTGCGCAACCTGTCCCAAAACGGGAACCCTTTGCGTTGGGACGTACAGGGCACCGTATTGAAATGTGAGCTCGCCGAGCCCCTGCTTCCTGGGCAGTCCACCACATTCACGATGGCTTGGGACGCTCAAGTCCCAGAACAAATTCGTCGTTCGGGCTGGAACAATAAAGAGGGTATTGAATTCACGATGACGCAATGGTACCCAAAATTAGCCGAATACGATGAGGACGGCTGGCATGCAGATCAATATGTAGGGCGCGAGTTCTATGGGGTTTGGGGCTCGTTTGATGTGAAAATCCATATTAACCGCAACTATGTGCTTGGCGGTACGGGGTACCTACAAAATCCCGAAGATGTGGGTTTTGGTTACGGCGGCGTTAAAAAGGTTCGCATCGGGAAAAACGAACTGCGCACTTGGCATTTTACTGCTGACAATGTCCATGATTTCGCCTTTGCTGCGGATCCGGACTATGTACACAAGCAGCTGCAAATAGAAAACGGCCCGTTAGTCCACTTGCTCTACGACCCGGAGACGGCCAACGAAGCGAATTGGGACGAAATCCAAAAAGGCTACCTACAAGGTTACTTTGATTTCATGGCCAAGCATTTTGGTAAGTACCCCTATGATCAATTCTCCCTCATCCAAGGCGGCGATGGCGGTATGGAGTATCCTATGTGTACCATGATGCTCGGCGGCGGCGATAAGTTCGAGGGCTTTACCGGACTGTTCGTGCATGAAGCAACACACAACTGGTACTATGGAGTAATTGGAACAAACGAAGCGGCCTACCCTTGGATGGACGAGGGTTTCACCTCGTACGCAGAAGAAGAGTGCATGAACTTCTTGTTCAATCGCGGCCAAGAAAACCCACATCTTGGAGCCTACAGGGCTTATGTATACCTCGACACCTCAGGCTTGCGCGAGCCTCTGAGCACTCCTGCGGACCACTTTAACTACAACCGCACCTACGGCATCAACAGCTACAGCGCAGGCGCTTTATTCTTAAACCAGCTTGAATACATTATTGGAGAAGAGGCCTTTGCTCGCGGGATGATGCACTACTGGCAAAAGTGGCGGTTCAAGCATCCAAGGCCGGAAGATTTCTTGCGCATTATGGAGGTGGAATCCGACATGGAACTGGATTGGTACCTCAGCTATTACAAGGACCAAGTAAAAAGCATTGATTATGCTGTGGCGGCTGTTGAATCTGACCGGGTGGGCACACAAATCACCTTACAGCGCGTTGGGCTGTTCCCAATGCCGGTAGATGTGATGGTGCTTTATGACGGCGGACGCAAAGAACTGCACACCATTCCTCTTGTTAGTATGTATGGTGCCAAACATCAAGAAGGCCTTGAGGTTCACCAACCGTGGCCATGGACGCATCCAGAATACAAGCTGTTTATCCCCAGTAAAGAAACGGTGATTGGGGTTGAGATTGATCCTTCGAAGCGCATGCTCGACATCGACCGCAACAACAACACATACGAGTAACAAAAAGCCTCGCGGATGCGGGGCTTTTTATATCCTGGGCCTAGCGTTTTTTTCCGCCTGTACCGTACTTTTTGGCTTTGTTCATGCGCTTTTTCGCACCCTTGCCGATGTTGTAGTCCTTGGCGTTCTTCGGCTTCTTCTCGTGAAAAGAAGGTCCGGGTTCGTCGCTAACGCCGTGCTTTCTGGGACTGCTTTTACTCATCGAAACTTACTATTAGTTTATCGCTCGTGGCGTGGCTTTGACAGGTTAGGATATAGCCGTCTTTCACCTCATCGTCTACGAGTGCATAGTTCATGACCATCTCGGCAGATCCTTCCAACACTTTGGCGCGACAGGTACAACAAACGGCCCCTTTACATGCGTAGGGAACATCGGCTCCGGCATCTAAGGCTGCATCCAAGACATAGTCCTTGGGTCCCATTTCAAAATGGGTCTCCTCGCCGTCCAATACCACGGTTACCGAAGCATTGGCCGAAGCTCGTGCTTCAGAGGCGGCTTGCGCTTCTGTGGAAGGTGCTGAGGTGTTGAACAGCTCAAAGTGAATATTTGATTTGGCCGTGCCCATGCTTTCGAGCTTGGCGCTTACCTTTTCGATCATCTCTTGTGGGCCACATAGGTAATGTGCTGTCACCTTGTTTAGGTCAATCAACGACTGCGCAAACTTCTCTGCCTTTGCGGCATCTATTCTTCCCTTAAGGTGGTCAGTGCCCTGGTCCTCACGGCTCAATACGTGGTGTACTTCGAAGCGTTCGAGGTAGGTGTTTTTTAGATCATCAATAGTGTCTTTGAAAATGATGCTATTGCTGTTCTTGTTCCCATAGACGAGGGTAAAGGTGCTGGCATCATCGCTCGCCAAAACGCTTTTCGCGATGGACATTACAGGGGTAATGCCCGATCCTGCCGCCCAACCCACAACGTGTGAGGCCGTGCCTGTAGGTGCCCAGGTAAAGTTGCCTGTTGGCGCCATGCTTTCAATGGCGTCGCCCGCCTTCAGTTCGCGGTTGGCATATGTTGAAAACTTACCTCCTTCGATTTCTTTTACTGCAACGCGCAGCTCGCCCTCGTGTGGAGCAACACAAACCGAATACGATCGACGCACCTCTTCCCCGCCAATATTGGCTTTAAGGGTCAGGTATTGGCCTGGTAAGAATGAAAAATCTGCACCATCCTCTGGCAGGTTAAAGGCAATGCTCACGGCATCTTCAGTCTCACGACGCACCTCTTTAACGGTGACCGCGTGGAAACGACCGTCGCTTTTCTCGTTCGATTCCTTCTGTAGGGATGGGGTTTCTGTGGCGTTTTTCTTGAAGAATTTAAACATGCTTCTGGATTTGTGGTGTAAAGGTAGAACGCAATATTAAACCATTAACAACCATTAGTTGTTGTGTTTTAACTTTGTAAACGACCAAATACACAGATACATGGGAACCAACATCTCTTTAGAAGAAAAGTTTCAGGCTTACGTCGACGCCGAGAATAAGGTGGAGCCAAAAGACTGGATGCCCGAAAAATACCGTAAGACCTTGGTGCGTCAGATTTCTCAGCACGCCCACAGTGAGGTTATTGGTATGCAGCCCGAAGCAAACTGGATTACACGCGCGCCTTCGCTGCGTGCTAAGCTCATTCTACTTGCCAAGGTGCAGGACGAGGCTGGACACGGTTTGTATTTGTACAGTGCTGCCGAAACTTTGGGCACAAGTCGCGACCAAATGATTGCGGACCTGCAAAGTGGAAAAGCTAAATACAGCTCGATCTTCAACTACCCTACGCCTTCTTGGGCAGATATGGGCACAATCGGGTGGTTGGTCGACGGTGCTGCGATTCAAAACCAAGTGATGTTGACGCGCACCAGCTACGGGCCTTATGCTCGTGCCATGGTGAAAATCTGTAAGGAAGAAAGTTTCCACCAACGTCAGGGTTACGAGATCGTAATGAAATTGGCCCAAGGAACTCCTGAACAAAAGAAAATGGCGCAAGAGAGCTTGAACCGCTGGTGGTGGCCTTCACTTATGATGTTTGGACCGTCGGACGACAATAGCCCAAACTCTGAGCAGAGCATGCGCTGGAAAATCAAGCGCAAGAGCAACGATACCCTTCGTCAAGAATTCATCGATAAAACCGTTCCACAGGCGCATTACCTCGGGCTTACCATTCCAGATCCTGATTTGAAATGGAACGAGGAGCGTGGCTCGTATGATTTTGGAGAAATTAATTGGGACGAGTTTTACAACGTTATTCAAGGCAACGGGCCTTGCAATAAAGAGCGTATTGCCCATCACGTGAAGGCGCATGAAGAGGGCGCTTGGGTCCGTGAAGCCGCGCTCGCCTACGCTGAAAAAGAAGCCAAGCGCAAAGAAAACAGAACCTCAGCAGCCTAACCTATTACAACCGCATGAATAAGAACCACTGGAAACTTTACGAAGTCTTTGTCCGCAGCAAAAACGGACTCGCCCACAAGCACGTAGGGAGCCTTCACGCTGCCGACGCCGATATGGCCATTAAGAACGCTCGCGACGTCTACACCCGACGTTCGGAGGGCATCAGTATTTGGGTCGTTCCTTCGGACCAAATCACCGCAAGTTCGCCGGACGAAAAAGAACCGTTGTTCGCTCCTAGCGACGACAAAGTCTACCGTCACCCCACCTTCTACGACATCCCTGATGATGTCGAACACATGTAAGCCATGGGGGGAGGATGGTTAAACGGCGTGAAGCGTGACTTCACCAAAGAAGAGGCTCTAGAAGAATATTTGTTTTTCCTGGCTGACGACGCCTTGATTTTAGGGCAGCAACTTAGCAAATGGTGTTCGGCTGGCCCTGTCTTGGAGCAGGATATAGCCATCATCAATACCGCCTTAGACCACATCGGTCGAGCTCGATTGTTGTACCAACAGTTAGCAGCATTAAAAGGCGGTGCAACCACAGAGGATTCCCTGGCGTATTTCCGCGATCACATGGATTTCCGCAA
>CALDGA010000156.1 GCA_937942085.1 uncultured Flavobacteriales bacterium | reverse complement strand
GTTCGCCACGACGCCAACGGTTGTACCGGAGATAATGGCCGCGGATACGAAATCAACCCGTTCGACAGCACGCACTACGACATCGGCTATGCGCCGCCGTACATCGCTAACTTCGAACGCGACCCGGCCGTTCCTACCTCTAACCAGGATGTTGAGCTCATCATGAACATTACCGATTACGACGGCACTGTGGATTCAGTAGCCATCGCATGGAGCGCAGACGATACTGTAAGCATCTTAAACATGCCGGTCTATACCTTGCCATTAAGCCCAGGAACCACCGACGAATACGTCTACGAAATCCCTGCTCAGGCGGATGGAAAAACAGTTCGTTACTATATCTATGCTGCCGACAATGACGGCAACGAAAGCTGGTGGCCTGTAAAACCAACCGCACAAACAACGCCGAACGTAGAGTTCTACACCGTTCGCGATAACGGTATGATGGTGTACGACATTCAGTATACCCTGAACCCGAACGGCAGCAGCCCATTGGCAGGACAGGAAGTGACTGTAAAAGGAATTGTGACCTCCTCAACTAAAATTGGCGATCTCGGCTACCTCTACATCCAAGATGAAACCGGTTCTGAATGGAGCGGTATCTGGTGTGTGGGCATCGGCCTAAACACTTACTACCGCAACGAAGAAGTCGAAGTAACTGGTGTAGTGGAAGAATATTACGGCATGACCAGATTGAACGTGACCTCTTCAAATAAGACAGGGAACTTGGGTACCGTAACCCCTACTATTTTGGACCCTTCTGATTCAGCGAGCTACGCGAACTTCGGATGGGAACCCTATGAAGGAGTATATGTTCGTTACGAGCAACCCAACGGAAAATTGGCCATCAGCCTAACGAATTTGGGCTATGGAGACTGGGCCGTGAGTGACAACAATGGCGCACCTATAAGCCACAGCGCTCGCGTGTTGGCCGGTCGTCAAAGTACCACCGCCTACAGCTCGTTAGACGCACAGCTCGTTACCGATACCATTTATGCGAGCATCGATGGGGAGATGAATGTGAGTCCAATTGTCGTAAGCGACACCATGACTTTCGATGCCATAGAAGGAATCTTGTTCTATGGATTCTCGAACTACCGATTAATTCCTCGCAACAACAACGATTTCATCGGTGCCAACCTCACCTTAGACAGCGTGTATGTCCCAACATCACCGTTGAGCATCGTCGAACTCGACCAGCGTCCATTGACCTATTACCCGAACCCTGTGAGCGATGTTCTCACCATCACTTCGGCACAACAAGGCACTTTGGAAATGTACAATGTTGCAGGCCGCCGCATCTTCACCACCACCTTCCACAACGAAGCCATCGTGAACACCAGCGCCCTGCCTAATGGATTGTACATCTTACGCCTGCGCACTGAGCAAGGATTGCAAACCGCTCGCATTATCGTACAACACTAATGCGTCACGCGGTCCTCGCCATAGTAATTGTATTTCTCGCGGGCTGTCGCAACAACGACCAGCCCATAGAGAACTTTCCACCTGAAACGCAACTTCAGGTGGATACCATCATTCGTTCCGGAGACCTACGCCTCGGAACGAATGTGCAATTGCATTGGTATGGCACGGACCGCGACGGGTTCATCGCCGGCTACAACGTCGCCGTAAACGGGACGAGTGCTTTCACCACCGCCACCGACTCCCTCTTCAGCTTTAGCATTGATGCCGGCGTCGATACCGCGGATATATTGGTAGAGATTGCAGCCGTGGATAATGAAGGTGCTGTGGACGAAAGTCCTGCCAGCCTGGTGGTGCCCATCAAGAATGCGGCACCTGAGGTGAGCTTGGACCCCGACGGTTTCCTGCCAGATTCTGCCTTCATCGTAGCCACCTTGGATTGGCGCGCCAGCGATGCAGACGGGGACGAGACCATCGAGCTGGTGGAGATCAAGCTCAACAATGGAAATTGGTTCTCCATAGGTACCCAACCCAGCCTCTTGTCTTTCGCCTTAAACGGTGATGGCACGGTAGATTTTTACAAGAATGCCCAATGGACGGATAGTCTAAGCGGCGCCTCTTTAACGGGAGAGAATTTCTTGTACCTCCGGGCCAAAGACCGCGCCGGCATCTATTCCGACGTAGATACCTCCGCGGGGTTCTTATGGGCCCCGGCCGTTGAGAGTACCCTGATCATCAACGGGCAAGCGGAATACCTCGGTGCCTACTACAAAGCCTGGATGGACAGCGCTAATGTGAGCTATGATTACATCCAAATGGATGCGGTCACCGGCGCGGGCATTCCCGCCTACTGGGACCCGACGTACGAAATCATCATGTCTCGCTACAACGCCATCGCCTTGTTCACGGATGCGACGGTATTCCCGACCAAATCCGGCTCAGACTACCTCCTAAACATCCTTGCCTTGAGCACGCAGAAATTCTTGCAGAAAGGCGGAAAGCTCTTCACGGCCTCGCAACTTTCTGCGCCCATGGCGAGCGGTGCCTTCTTGGACATCTTCCCCATCGAAAGTTTGGTGTTGAGTAGCGGGCAGGCACGTCTGACGAACGACAGCAGCTTGGTTGCCCTGGATGCGAGCTTCCCTGATATGCGCCCACAAAACATTGTCTTAGGTGTGGTTCCAGTAGTACCGTCTGCAGATGCAACGGCACTATATGATGGGCAGCTTACCAAGATCGCCGGATGGAACGGAGCAACCACCTTAGGCGCCACCAGAACCCTAAACGGATCGATCAACCAAGTTTTTATCGCATTGCCACTACACCTATTTACGCGTCCTAATGAAGCAGCCCAGGAACTCTTAGATCATGTTTTCAATGCGGTATTCTAAGCTCCTTATATGTGCACTCCTGTTGTGGAGTTCTGCGGTGTTCGCCCAAACCACCGGTCGAATTGTCGGAACCGTATTGGACAAGGCCACCGGCGAACCATTGCCTAGTGCAGCGGTAACGATCGTGGGAACCTTCTACCAAACCCTCACAGATTTCGACGGGAAGTTTGTCTTGAACGACATCAAACCGGGTACCTACAGCGTCAAATTCCAATTCATCGGCTACCAGCCCATGCAGTTCAACGACATCAAAATAGGTGTGGGTAAGACGGTAAAATTAGACGCTAAACTCAGCGAACAAAGTGAGATGCTTCAGGCCGTGACCGTCGTAGGACGCAAGAACCAAGTGGACCTTGAAAAAGCTTCCTCAGCCATCACTTTGAGCGACAGTGAGATTGGCGCGCTCGTGGCCAAAGGCGTGGAGGATGTCCTGGCACAACAAGCTGGGGTACAAAAAACCACAGACGGGCTGCAGATTCGTGGGGCCCGCGTATACGAAACGGAATACCTCATCGACGGTATTTCCGCACAGGATCCTTTGGCAGGAACCGGCGGCGGGGTAAGCGTGAGTGCGAGCTCTGTAGGGTCATTGAATTTGATGACCGGGGGTGCTTCGGCGGAATACGGCGGCGGCTCGGCGGGGATTATCAATACCCAAATCAAAGAAGGAGGAGAGAAATTAAGCTGGGGTCTAAATTATCAAACGGACCAATTATTCGATGCGACCTCCTTTAACTCAGATGAAATAGAAGCCACGCTCAGCACACCCGTGCCTTTTACCGGGAAGAAGCTGCGACTCTTTACCACCGCCCGTGGACAGTGGACCGACCACTACTTCGGTGCCACCGCGGACCAACTCAAATCAAGCTTGGTCCCAGAGAATCCAGAGTTCTGGGCACCGCGTCAGAGCAACGATTACTCCCATACGGTGAAGTTGAGTTACGCCACCAAAGGGTTTGGGAAATTGACCTTGACCAATAGCCACAGCTTGAAAGTCAATCAGAACTCGCGTACCCTTCAAATCGTCGGATTCGATGCCCTCTTGGCACCGGGATTCCAGTACGAGCGCAGCAATAACTTGGACAATGCAACTACCTATACCCACCACAGCAACCTGACCGTGTTGGGCTACAATAAACGCCTCTCGCAAAAAACCGGATTGACGGTATCGGCGGGACGCCTTTTCACCAACCTGCGCGCCGATGCGAACGGCCGACCGTTCCGCGCCGAAACCGTGGACCAAATCTATGATGAGGACTACATCTTCACCGGAGACCTTACCGTCTTCAACCCGAACGACCCCTACGGAAATTACTACTTGATTCCAGGTAACGGATTGGTCAACAACGGTGGAATCACGCCTATTTGGCACGACCACTACGCGGCAGAGCATACACTCAAAGGGAAATTAAGCTACCAGCCGAACGCCATCCATACCATCAGCGGTGGTATCGAGCACGCCTTGACAGAATACCAATGGGTGGATGTCTACCGCCCTTGGGTCGGTGCCCCTATTGTCATTAACGATACGACGACAACACCGTCGGTAAGCATTGGCTCTAGCAATGATATTTGGAAGGTGAGCCCTCAAAAAGGTGGACTCTTTGCGCAGGACCGCATCGAATACAAAGGGGTGAAGGCCACCTTGGGAATGCGTTTCAACTACTGGGCGCCGGGCGCTTTCGCCGATAACGCCGTGGCTGATGAAAGTTCTCCAGTTCTGGATGCCGTGCGTGAACAGTACCTCCAAAACTCATTTGGTGCCGGCGGGTTGCGTTGGAAGGTTCGCTTGTTACCGCGATTAAACGTGAGCTTCCCCGTCACCGAAAACAATGTGTTGTACTTTAACTACGGGCACAGCATGCGCATGCCGCACCCACGATTCATGTACGCCGGTCTAGATCCTCAATACCAAGACCGCAGCTTCCTTTCGTCATTAGGGAATCCAAACCTCAATCCGGAAGTCAACATCTCCTACGAAGTAGGGTACAAAACCTTGCTTGGATCGCGATTGGGTTGGACCATCAATGCCTTCAACAACAACCGCTTTGATTATATCGTTTCACGTCGTGTAATCACCACCGACGCCACCGGCCGTCCGGTCACCAAAACGATGTATATCAATCAGGATTACGCTAAAATAATTGGTATCGAAACCCAATTAAACGCGCGCCTCACCGACCATTTCAACTCCTTCTTCAACGGCTCCTACCAGCAGGCACGCGGTAAATCAAACAGCGCCCGCGAAAGCGCCCTTCAGATTGCCCAAACCGGCGAGGTGCCGCTCACCCAAGAACAATTCTTGGCTTGGGACCGCCCGTGGAAATTCAACGCAGGGATCAGCTACCAAAGCGATTCGAGCAGATTCCGCGCTTCATTGAACGCCCAGTATACCTCGGGATACCGCTATACCCCACAGATTTTGGAAGGCTACAACGACCTTGGCCGCCCACAATACCGAGTCGACAACAGCAATTATTTGCGCGAGCGCGGTACCTATTGGTTCGGGCTCAACGGTAAAGC
>CALDGA010000155.1 GCA_937942085.1 uncultured Flavobacteriales bacterium | reverse complement strand
TGTTGGCAGCCACAGCACACCAAGAGGCTGCAGAAAAATTGGGATGCAAATGGGTTGGCGAAATATTTGCCGATCGTGCGTACAATGATGATGCAACGCTAGTTGATCGTCTTCTGCCGGGTGCCGTGATCCATGATGCGGCAATCGCGGGGTCGCGCATCGCCGATATGGTCGAGGCAGGTGCAATCATCACCCAGTCTAGAAAACATATCCCTACGAAAATTGACACCATATGCCTACATGGGGATACGCCCGAAGCGATTGAAATTGCAAAATCAACGCGTCAGGCCCTGCATGATCGCGGGATTCGGCTGGAAAAATTTTCCGTTTAAAGCCGCTAGCCAGATACTTGGCAACATATTGTCTAAAAATATTGACAACATAACGAAATGTTTCCTTGACATAAATACATATCCCACGCTTGGATAAAAATACTAACTGGTCAAGCGCAGTAGGCGCCCTAACTATGAGTACACTAAGCGAAACAGCAGATTTTGGACTTGTAACGCCGAAATTGGCTAGATAAGCTTACCAATAGTCTAACATTTAAAGATGTTGGCAAATTATGCAAAACAGTGAGGAGTTGAATTGCATGGAACGTCGTAAATTTTTAACAAGTGCTGCCCTTGGTGCAGGAGCAGCAGCATTAGCTACACCAGCTATTTCCGGAGGTCATTCAAAAGTTATGACCGTGGTTTCAACGTGGGGTCGCGATTTCCCGGGTCTGGGCACGTCCGCACAGCGTTTCGCGCGTCGAGTGGGGGAAATTTCTGACGGTGCATTAACTGTAGAATATTTTGCTGCTGGTGAACGTGTTGGCGCATTCGACTCTTTCAACGAAGTTGCATCAGGAAATAGCCAAGCCTACATCGCTGCTGATTATTATTGGATTGGTACTCATCCAGCTTTTGGTTACTTCACGTCTGTACCATTTGGGATGTCAACACAAGAGTGGACTGCGTGGATCCGCTTTGGCGGCGGACAAGAACTTTGGGATAAAGTGTCAGGCGAATATGGCTTAAAAGCCCTGCCTGTAGGTTCAACAGGAACCCAAGCGGGTGGATGGTTTAATAAAGAGATCGAAAGCGGCGATGACTTCAAGGGTCTGAAGATGCGGATCCCAGGACTCGGTGGCACGGTCTTGTCTAAACTTGGGGCGTCAACCGTTTCACTACCGGGCGGTCAAATCTACGAAAACTTGGTATCAGGCGCGATCGATGCTACCGAATGGGTTGGTCCATGGAATGATTACTTCTTGAAATTTTATGAAGCAGCCAAGTACTATTACACAGCAGGTATGCATGAACCTGGAAGCTGCATTGCGCTTGGGATGAATGCCTCATGGTGGAGCGGGTTATCCGACTTTGAAAAAGCTGTGATCCAAGCCGCCGCGGCTGAGGAACATGCTTTAGCACACGATGAAACTATGGCACGAAATGGTGAGTACCTCACTAAGCTGGTTAATGAGCAAGGTGTTGAAATCCGTGCATTTAATGACGATGTGTGGGACGCAATGGGTGAGGCTGCTCTCGAGGTCTTTGAAGAAACGAGAGATCACTCAGCTTTGGCAACAGAAGTGGATGATGCGTTCCAAAAAGCTATGCGTGAAATCGGTGGTATGCTAGCAAACTTTGAAACAACATTCCTAAACCAACGAAATCGTGTTTTCGATATCGGCTAAGTTCAGCGCAAGAAATCAAAATCTGAGTGAGCACAATTTGTCTGTGCTCACTTCTTTACATGAAAAGTGCAAAAAATGAATTCAATCTTGAGATTATGGGTTTGGGCGCTCTTAGCGTTGATGCTAGCGTTTTTGGTAAATAATGCATTCATGTTGAGTGCTTACGCGGAAACTCATATATTTGGTTTGTCATCTTTGTCAGCTTTCGCAGTAATATTTTTGGCAGCAGCAACGGTCACCACCTATGTGCGAAGCTCTCTTTCTTTTAGATCTGACGCGAACTTGTTGCATTCGATCAATTGCTACTTAGTGAGAGCTATATTTTTTTCCGTGTTATTCGTGGGCATAGCTGATGTAGTGATCGCATTTATACGGGTTGAGGGCGTACTTATTGGATTTTTAGGGGAAGAAACTTTTAAACTAATAAAAAAACCATTGTTTGTCGGACCTAACATTCACCTACCAATAATTGGTTGCTCATTTATCCTTGCGGCTTTCACCAGAACACTTGGCTTCCACTGGCTAGCTTTACTAATCGTTTTGGCTGAACTTCTAATTGTAATATGCCGTTTCGTTTTTTCTTACGAACAGGCATTTATGGGCGATTTAGTGCGCTATTGGTACGCTGCACTTTTCTTAATCTCATCAGCTTATACACTCTACGACGGTGGCCACGTAAGGGTGGACGTGCTTTATTCTGGATTTTCTCGGTATAAAAAAGCAAGAGCTGACTTATCTGGAGCATTTTTACTCGGTATATCTACTTGCTGGGCGATTTTAATCGTTGGATTTAATGGAAAGCAATCACTGATTAACATGCCAGTGCTTAACTTCGAAGTATCTCAAGCTGCAATAGTTGGTATGTTCATTAAATATCAAATGGCAGCGTTTCTTGGTGTATTCGCGATCACGATGATGATACAGTTTCTAAGCTCCATGCTTGACAACTGGGCTAATCTCACTGATGAGCCAGGCGCTCGAGATACATCTGCTAATCTTCATTGAGGCCAACATGGAATTACTATTCTTAGCACTTTTAATATTCATCATGGCAGTAGCGTTGGGGTCTGGATATCCAGTAGCGTTCGCACTACCTGGCGCGGCAATAGTAACAGTATTGTTAGCAGCAGCGTCAGGTTATCTGCTTGCCAGCGATGTGTCTGCCTATTTCCATACTGGTGGCCCATATGAATGGATTTCCGCTGGGGTATTGAACCTTCGAGGAGTTTATTGGGAAGTCGAAAGAGATACGCTCATAGCAATCCCTTTGTTCATATTCATGGGAATAATGCTACAAAAATCTAAAATTGCCGAAGAGTTACTAATAACTATGGCAAAATTGTTTGGGCCTGTTCCAGGCGGCTTAGGGATTTCGGTAGTTTTTGTTGGGGCGCTTCTAGCCGCGACTACGGGTATTGTTGGCGCGACCGTTGTTGCAATGGGTCTCATTTCATTACCGGCAATGCTTAGAAATAATTACTCACCAAGTCTTGCCACTGGCACGATTGCGGCATCTGGAACCTTGGGTCAAATAATTCCACCTTCAATCGTATTAATCATTCTGGCGGATCAATTAGCATCAGCGGCGGATCAGGCTGGAGCCATGAGAAAAGCATTACACAAGCAAGTTACTGGCGAAATTTCGATGCCCAGTGTATTTGATGTAACATCGACAAGCGCTGGTGAGATGTTTTTAGGAGCACTGGTGCCAGGGATATTATTGGTGCTGATCTACATGGCATATATTCTCGGTTACTCTCTACTATTTCCAAAGAATGCTCCAGCAGTTGAGAATGATGAAGGTTTCAACAAAGCGTTCTACATGAAAGTCGCGATTACACTAGTACCACCACTTGCACTTATAATCTTGGTCCTGGGATCTATCATTGCCGGGATAGCGACAGTTAATCAAGCTGGTGCAATCGGGGCCGTCGGCGCTACCGTCATGGCTGGTTACAAAACGATACCGGAAAACTCCGGTAGATATACACCAGCAATAATTGTAGTTGCGTCGCTAATTATTCTGGGCGTAGCAATATCCAACTTCGACATGAACATTAAGGCGGCTTCTACAGCTGAAGACTTCTTGGGGATATATATTGGATTGTTTGGTACCGCAGGCTTACTAGTCGGTATTGGATGGAGCTTTGTCCGAGTACTAAAAGTCGACAATATTTTGAATGACGTTATGTTAGAAACGTCGAAGACAACGGCTTTGGTATTTATCATCTTGCTAGGTGCAGCGATGCTTACTTCGGCGTTTCGCGCTTTTGGCGGTGAAGAGATAGTAAAAGAGTTTCTTAGTAGTTTGCCAGGTGGCTTTTGGGCACAATTTGCCATCGTTATGTTGGTGATCTTTATCCTTGGCTTCTTCCTCGACTTCATTGAAATCGCGGTTGTGGTTGTGCCGATTGTGGCCCCCATTTTG
>CALDGA010000154.1 GCA_937942085.1 uncultured Flavobacteriales bacterium | reverse complement strand
CACAGAGGCAGGAAAAACTTTGACCATGGTCGCACCAGCCTCCCAGGCCGTCAGAATTTCAGTGGGGGTCATAGCACCGATGATGGCCGGAACACCATAGCGATGCGCCACTTCCAAGACATCGAGCGCCAGCGTGGGGGTCACTAAAAACTGCGCTCCCGCAAGGAGGGCTTCTCTTGCAGTGATCCCGTCTAAAACGGTCCCAGCACCCAATACCACGTTCGGCAGGCGCTCACGCGCGCTTCCAATAGCTCCTAACGCGCCTGGGGTATTCATGGTGATCTCAATGCATGTGAGCCCACCGGCGTGTAAAGCCTCAGCAATCCTGACCAGATCTTCTGCAGTTTGGATACGAATTATCCCGATCGTTCCTGTCCGCTTTATTTCCTCCAGAACACGCAACAGGCCCCCTCCTTTCTTTTCCAAACATTTTAACCGTAAGGTTTGGCTTAGACAACGGTAATTTGTTCTAAGCAAAACTATGCAGGGCGGGCACATAAGTATCCACCGTCCACGTAGATGACCTGGCCAGTTATGTAACCTGAAGCCTCAGAGGCCAAAAAGACCACCGCACCAACCAGATCATGGGGGTCTCCTGCGCGGCCAAGCGGGACTTGTTGCAAAAAACGTTCTACCCAGTGTGCATCAGAAAATAGTCGCTCAGTCATGCGTGTGCGAAAATAGCCTGGACCGATGGCGTTAACGCGAACCCCGTAGGGACCCCACTCCGCAGCCAACACCCTTGTCAATCCCACGACGCCGGCCTTTGAAGCTGCATAAGGGGCAAGAGTAGGAATACCTACTTCAGAAAGAAGTGAAGCCACGTTGATGATGCTTCCACACCGCTGACGTAACATTATTTCTCCAGCGGCTTGACACATAAAAAACGTCCCTTTAAGGTTAACCCCAACTATCCAATCCCATTCTTCCTCTTTCACTTCGAGCGACGGAATTCGTCGATTAACCCCGGCCGCATTCACGAGGATGTCTAAGCGCGAGAACTTTTCAAGCACTTTTTGAACAATGCGTTTGGTTTCGCTTTGTATGACTACGTTACCAGTAATAGCCAACCCTTGCCTCCCTAGAGCTTCAATGCCCCTAGCCACTTCTTCCAATCCCGCTCCTGTCTGACTGACCACAGCCACATCAGCACCAGCCTCAGCCAGGCCAAGAGCTATCGCTTGCCCTAATCCCCTGCTACCGCCGGTGACTAACGCAACCTTCCCTTGAAGCGAGAAGTCCTTCACACCCACCTCCTTTTGTTGTTGCCAAAAGATGCCTCTTAAAATATAAATCATACATGGGACTGGCTATGGTAAGTAGAATGCGGTGGACCGTGGTGGTGTCAGATCACAACTACCCAGACCTTACAATCGAGGAGACGATCTTAGCTCGCTGGGGAGCACGGGTAGTTCCTGCTCAGTGCCGAACCCCAGAAGAGGTTTTAACAGCCGCAAAGGAAGCGGATGCCATCATTTCCCAATATGCTCCTATCACAAGACAGGTGATTGTAAACTTAACACGCTGTAAAGCCATCGGACGCTATGGTATCGGCGTAGATAACATCGACGTAGACGCGGCCACGGAACGCAATATTGCTGTGATCAATGTGCCATCTTATTGTGAAGAGGAAGTATCTGATCATGTCTTGGCTTTCCTTTTGTCGTGGGCTCGACGTATCGCACATTACACCCAAGAGGTTCGGCAAGGAGTATGGGATTGGAAAACAGGGCGCCCGATCAACCGCTTGCGCGGTCAGGTTTTAGGTCTTCTAGGCTTCGGAAAAATTGCAAGATTGGTAGCACGTAAAGCAAAAGTTTTTGGGCTAAAAATCATCGCCTATGATCCCTATGTGACTGATGAAGTATTTGCTGAAGAGGGAGTAGAGAGGGTAGATTTCGACCGATTGCTTCGAGAAAGTGATTTCCTTTCAATTCATGTCCCCCTTACTTCGGAAACACGTGGCTTAATAACTGCCGAGAACTTGTCCAAAATGAAGCCCACCGCGTGCTTGATCAACACAGCTCGGGGTGGCATCATTGATCAAGAAGCCTTATTCCACGCCTTAAAAACAGGGAAACTCTTAGGGGCCTGCTTAGATGTGGTTGATCCCGAGCCCCCGAATCCAAATGACCAGTTGCTTCAGCTCCCCCAAGTTTTGTGGTCGCCTCACGCAGCTTGGTATTCGGAAAACTCTTTAACCGAACTTCGTAGTAAACTCGCTGAAGACATCGGTCGCGCCCTTAACGGCCTTTTGCCCCAAGGATTGGTGAATCGTTGTTTGGCAGGACAATTTCGGTCTGGTTAAGCTTACACACCGCTGAACGCAGAAAACCCCCCGTCCACAGGCACAACAACCCCGGTCACAAAAGCGGCGTCGTCGGAAAGGAGCCATTTAACCACTCCACAAAGATCGCGAGGGTCCCCAAACCTGCCCATCGGCGTATGTGCGATAATCCGCTGGCCGCGTTCAGTAAGGGCACCCTTGTCATTTAATAGCAAGTATTTGTTTTGTTCGGTAATAAAAAATCCAGGCGCAATTGCAACGACGCGGATTTGAGGAGAATATTCTTGGGCCATATATACCGCTAGCCACTGCGTAAAGTTAGCTACAGCTGCCTTGGCTGCGGAATAAGCCGGCACCTTCGTTAAGGGACGAAAAGAGCTCATGGACGCAATGTTCAAAATCACTCCTTTCTTCTGCTCGGCCATGATTCTTCCGAAAACTTGACAGGCCAAAAAAGTACCGAAAAAGTTGAGGTCGAAGACGAACCGGACGGCGTCTTCGGGAAGATCAAAAAATGAAATGCCTTCAGTAGTAGCACGAGGGTGGTTGCCGCCCGCACCATTAATGAGAAAGTCCACCCGACCAAATGTCAGCAACACTTGTGCAGCAGCTGCTTCAAGCTCGCCTTTAGAAATAACACTAGCTTTAATGGCTAAGCCATCCGCACCCATGGCTTTTATTAGGTTCAGAGTTTTTAAGGCTTTATCTTCGGCTATGTCTATCAGAACTACTCGCACTCCTTCCGCTGCTAAGCACCCTGCTATTTGAGAACAAAGTACGCCTCCGCCACCCGTTATAACTGCCACTTTTCCTTTTAAGCTAGCCACCCTCGCTCACCTCCTTCAAAGACAACAAACCTAATCCATTAAATAACCTCCGTTTACGTCCAATATCTCGCCAGTGATAAAGGAAGCTTCAGGTGAAGCTAAAAATACTACAGCTGCTGCAACCTCTTCAGGCCTCCCCAGGCGCCCAATGGGAATCTGGGCGATTATTGCTTTCCGTTTTTCTTCAGGCCACTCCGCGGTCATTTCTGTCTCGATCGCATGCGGCGCTACAGCGTTCACCGTTATTCCATACGGGGCCAGTTCCCGCGCCAGTGACTTTGTCAGAGCATTAACCGCCGCCTTAGATGGACCATAGCTGGGTGCAGAAGCAATGTCCCCTATTTTACCAGCGACCGAAGATATATTAATAATCCTCCCCCAACCTTGCGATTTCATAATCTTTGCTGCTTCTCGAGAACAATAATAAGTTCCCTTTAGGTTGACCGCCATAACTAATTCCCAATCCTCATCTTTATGGTCTTCAATCGTGCCGCGTTTAATAATGCCTGCGTTGTTAACCAATATATCTAATCTGCCGAATTTTTCTAATACTAGATCAAAAACGCGTTTTACCTCGTTTAGGGAAGCGACGTTAGCCCGCACAGGGACCGCCCTTCTTCCCATGGCTCCTATTTCCTGGGCCACAAGTTGCAGCCCTCTCTCATCCCGGGCTACAACGATAACGTCGCAACCTTCTTTGGCCAAAGCAAGGGCGATGGCTTTACCGATACCCCGACTAGCACCGGTCACCAGGGCCACCTTCCCGGCAAGCTTCACCTTCATCACCTCCTATTCCTTTACAGCTCCGCCGGTCAGTCCTTTGACAAGGTAGTTTTGGAGAAGGAGATAAAGAATCATGGGCGGAAATGCAGCGATAACCGCGCCAGCCATGAGCTGAGGCCAGATTACTCTGAATTGAGTTACTAGTCGACTCAAGCCAAGGGTCACGGTTGCCATCGCATCTGTAGTAGTCAAACACAGCGCCCAAAGTAGATCACCCCAAGCAAGTAGAAATGCGAAAATTATCGTTGCTACCATCCCTGGAGTAATCAACGGGAAAACTACACGAACAAAAGCTTGAAGACGTGTACATCCGTCCAACAAAGCGGCTTCGTCCAACTCGTGAGGTACAGTATCTATAAAACCTTTTAGCAACCAAGCACTAAACGGGAGCGTTAGTGTAGAAAAAGCGAGTATTAATCCTAGATGACTGTCATACAAACCTATGCGGACCAGCATTTTGAAATAAGGGCCCACCAGCAACACTCCTGGAAGCATTTGGGAAGCGAGCAACACCCCGATGAGAAAAGTCCTGCCACGAAAGTAAAAACGAGAAAAACCATAACCGGCAAGGGCACCAACCAAAGTAGAAATAAGGGCCGCGCTTAGCGAGACTACTGTGCTGTTAAAAAAGTAGCGGGGAAAATTCGTCCACATCAGGACTTTGCCATACCCCTCTTCCAGCGTGGGGGTGCGAGGCCACCAACTTGGAGGAATCATATGCACCTCGGCATCCGTTTTTAGAGAAGTGGATATCATCCAGAAAAATGGCATTAAGTTAAAGACTAGGACAACAAATAAGAATAAATGCACCAAGACACGGGTTCCAAAAGCACGCATAGTGCGCCTCATACTCGCTGAGACACCATTCGGATATAGGGAATCCCGATCAGAAGAAGAAACAAAGCCAACACCACGGAAATAGCGGAGGCATACTCGAAGTTAAAAAATTTGAAATATTGTCTATAAGCTAAAACAGAAAGGATCTCCGTTGCGCGTGCAGGCCCACCCTCAGTCATAACCCAAATCAACCCAAAACGTCGCGTTTGCCAGATCATGTCTAGAATAGTGGCAATAGCGATCATTGGCTTTAGGTTTGGTAACGTAACGTACAAGAACTCCTGGATTGCTGATGCTCCATCTACCCTAGCCGCTTCATATTGTTCTCTAGGGATTGTCTGTAAGCCCGCCAAAAGCACAAGCATTACGAACGGATAACCTCGCCAAACGTCAGCCAAAATAACGCTAGGCATGACCAAGGTCGGATTAGCCAGCCATTCGACTGGCGAGGCGATGAGCCTCAAGCGATGCAATAACTCGTTCAAAATGCCGCTTAAAGGATCATACATGCAAGCCCATACCAGTCCTGCAATAACGTCAGGCACAGTCCAAGGAAGGATCGCGATTACTCTGAAAAATCGACGCGCTCGTACCGCACTGTTTAAAGCCAAGGCAACCCCAAGCCCAAGAACGAGATGCAAAGCCACAGTGGTCCCAACAAAGTAAACGGTCCTAATCAGCGAGTTTAAAAAAACCGGATCAACAAAAAGCTTTCGATAATAAGCAAAGGTGAAGCCGCTTAACCCCTTAGTCCAAATAGGGGCAAAGCTGTTCAACAAAGCCATAACCATTGGAACTCCTAGAACCCCTAATAACAAGATAAAGCACGGGAGAATGAACCAATACCCACTTAAAGACTTGGACTTCATGAATCCCTCAGCAACATAAAAAATGGGGCTGGTCAGGGATTAGACCAGCCCCATACCCCTGAGCTATGACGTTAAGCATCGATTAATATGCAGGACAACGCACGCCTCTAGGCCGATAAGGCTCGAGGATCTCGTTGATTCTGTAATATGCGTCAGCCCAAGCGCGATCAATTGGCTCGCCAATGAACCCCTTCTGAACCGCTACGTTGATCACCTCGATGATCTGTGGCCATTCAGGAATCATAGGCACCATTTTCGCCTGCGGAAGCTCGGCAGCAATCGCACGAGCGTAAGGATCGGCAAGGAGGGGAGTGTATTCCTCAGAAACGTCGCGCCGTGCGGAAAGCACATAGGCATCACGAAACCATTTTTCTTGCGCCTCTTTGCTCGTAAGGAATTTAAGGAGACGCCACGCGGCCTCCGGGTGCTTCGTATTGCGGTTCATCGCGTAATAACTAAGGAAGGCTGTTGTCCGATATTCAGGATCTAGCCCAGCTTTAACCGGCACGGGAGCAACACCAATGATTTCCTCCCATGGCAGATCTGGGCGAATAGTCTTCACAATCGGCAGGTTCCACGCTGAGGTGATTTTCATTGCAATTTTCTCTGCTGCAAATTGATCGCGAACTTTGCCAGGACTCATATCAGTAACGCCAGGCGGAATCACACCGTGGACGGTGTAAAGCTCCACCCAAAACTTTACAGCTTCCTTAGCCTCGGGACTATTTATAGCCGCACACGACATATCTGGGGTAAGATAATCAGCCCCGAAACTTAACAATAAAGGAGTAAAACGAAGCTGAAAACCTGGATCAACACGTCCAACTGTGCCGAAACCCCACGTATCAATGCGGCCATCACCGTCTCTATCTCTGGTAAGAGCTTTAGCGTAAACCAAAAATTCATCCCATGTAGTCGGCGGCCTTTCTGGGTCCAGTCCAGCTTCTGCAAATAAGCGCTTGTTCCACATCAAAACCATTGGTTGATAATTATTGCCCAGACCATATACCTTACCGTTATATGTAAGGGCTTTGACCACTGCCGGATACCAAGCATCGAGAAATTCAGGCCCTTCTTGGATAATAAATGCGGTGAGATCATAAAAGTACCCACGACTGGCAAATAGCCCAAAGGAAACCTCAGCTGGGCCTAGGTGCATGACATCAGGCCCTACACCAGCTTCGATTGCGATCATGTATTTTGTTTCCTTTTCTGCATAGGATACGTAGTCTAAGACCACCTCAATGTCTGGATTGCGTACCATGAACTCTGCTACAGCTTCTTTTATAGACTTTTCCCAATGGGGTTCTACCAAATGCCAGTTAGATAGTACGATGGTCACCTTTTGGCCACTGGTAGCGAATCCACAAAGCACCAAAATACAAATCCCTAGGTACACTTTGTATCTTGCCATACCAACCCCCTCCTTGGTTTGAATAAATCAAAATTCTTTGGTAAGTTGATACTACTCAACCTCACGCGCGTTGTCAAGCCCCCAGTGCACCAAGACTTGGCGACCCACCCCTCTCGCCCCCGACTAGCGCCGTTGGAAGAGTTCTTGAAAAACTGTGGTATCCCTCTATTTCTCATGAAACCCTTAAGGGAAGGATACCACTATGCTGGCGTTTACCCGCGACCAACTTCACAC
>CALDGA010000153.1 GCA_937942085.1 uncultured Flavobacteriales bacterium | reverse complement strand
TAAATGCTCGAGCGCGAGGTCCACTCTGGTGCCCTCGTGCTGAGGTTCGTGCTCCAAAATAGTCTTGATAATGCGCATGACGTGCGACTTGCCCTTTTTCGGAGGAATGACCTTCTCGACTTGACCGGCGAACAAAATGAGCCCAATTTTATCGTTGTTCCCCATCGCACTAAAGGCCAAGGTCGCGGCAATTTCCGTCAACAAATCCCCTTTCGACCGGCGCGTCGATCCGTACCGAGTACTCTTGGAAATATCAATGACCAAGAACAAGGTCAGTTCACGTTCTTCTTCAAAAACCTTGATGTACGGACTGCGTTTGCGCGCCGTCACATTCCAATCAATGCTGCGCACGTCGTCGCCGTTTTGGTACGGGCGTACTTCGGCGAAACTCATCCCACGGCCTTTGAACGAACTTTGGTATTCGCCGGAGAAGAGTTGGTCGCTAAGTCGACGCGTCTTAATCTCTATGCGCCGAACCTTTTGAAGCAGTTCGAGTGCATCCACAGAATTAAGGAACCATTAAAGTGTTTAACACCGTGCTCACGATATCTTCCGTGGTCATTTCTTCGGCTTCCGCTTCGTAGGTGAGGCCAATTCTATGGCGCAACACCGCCGGCGCTACTGCGCGCACATCTTCCGGTGTCACGAATCCGCGGTGTCTTAAAAAGGCATGACAGCGTGCCGCTTTTGCGAGCGCTATCGAGCCTCTTGGCGACGCCCCGAAGCTGATTTTATTCACGAGGTCGCCCATCTTATACTCCTGAGGCGCTCGCGTAGAAAAGACGATATCGAGGATGTAGGTCTCGATTTTCTCGTCCATATAGATTTTATCAATGAATTGGCGGGCATGCAGAATCTGTTCTAAGCTTACTACAGCATTTAGTTCGGCAAAACCTTCACCCATTTGGCGGCGCATGATTTCGCGCTCCTCTTCTTTTTTAGGATATCCGAGCTGGACCTTGAGAAGGAATCGGTCCATCTGTGCTTCCGGCAGCGGGTAGGTACCTTCTTGTTCCACCGGGTTTTGGGTGGCCATAACTAGGAAGGGTTTGGGCAGCGGGTAGCTTTCCTCGCCGATGGTGACTTGGCGCTCTTGCATGGCTTCAAGCAAGGCACTCTGGACCTTGGCAGGGGCACGGTTGATCTCGTCGGCCAACACAAAGTTGCTGAATATGGGACCCTGCTTGGTCTCGAAGGCATGGTCTTTCATGTTGTAGATCTGCGTCCCGATCACATCTGAGGGGAGGAGGTCAGGAGTGAATTGGACCCTAGAAAAACTACCGCCGAGCGTTTGGCTCAAGCTGTTAATGGCGAGTGTCTTCGCAAGTCCGGGCACCCCTTCGAGCAGGATGTGGCCGTTCGCTAAAAGCCCGATGAGCAGTCCTTCGACCATGCCCTCTTGCCCTACGATGACTTTGCCTAATTCGCTTTTGAGCAAATCAACAAAAGCACTTTCGTTCTTGATTTCTTCGTTTAATGCAATGATATCTGGAGCACCTTCCATAACCTGGTTTTTTTTTCGTGTCCCAAAAGAAGAAAAACTAGGGGAATTGGCTCGTTAAAATAGGGTTAAAAAAGGGGAAGAATACGACCTTCCGCGATGCCGTAGTACTGGCCTTCTACCTGCAAAGCATGGGCGCCGGTGAAAGGGCCAAAGGCAGGCAGCACCCCGAGGTGGTCGTTGAAGAAAAATGCCTTCATTTTGATGCGCCCGCGGCCCTTGCCTCGAAGGGTAGCGCCCGGATGCAGGTGGCCGCACAATAAAAAGCTATTGGAATGGCGGGATTGGATGTGATCCAGGTCGAAGGGTATGTTTTGATCGAAATTTGACCCTGGAGGCTCGTGCAGGCAGAGATAAGGTCCTACGGCGAGCTGATCTACGACTTTGAGTGAGGAATGTTCCGGCACATCCACGTCGTGATTGCCTTTGACCAGTACGAAGGAATGCTCAGCGAACTCTTGCATCAACTCCAGCAGATCCCTAGTTTCAGTGTTCTGTAGGTTGTGAAACAAGTCGCCGAGAAAGATGATTTGTGCCGCATCATGTCGAGCGAAAGCATTCCGCAACAAGCGCATGGCGTGGGTGTGAATCCCCTTAGGAGTAGGGATGCCAAAGGCACGAAAATGTCCGCTCTTTCCTAGGTGTACATCGGCAATAAAAAGGGAATTGCCCTCGGCCCAATACGCGGTGCCGTCTGGATACAACCAGAGTGTGTGCGCTTCGATGCTATGGGCGATGGCCCCGAGCATTATTTAAATACGCTGCGTTGGAAGAGGAACAACAAACCCACTCCGGTTGAAATGGCCATGTCGGCGATGTTGAAGATGGGACGGAAGAAAGTGAAATATTCTCCTCCCCAGATGGGCAACCATTGCGGTAATTCTCCGCTAAAGAGCGGGAAGTACAGCATATCGACCACTTTGCCTTGCAAGAACGGCGCATAGCCTCCTGCTTCCGGCATGAAGGTCGCCACTCGGCCCAGGCTATCTGAAAAAATCATTCCGTAAAACAAACCATCAATCACATTGCCGATGGCGCCCGCGAGGATGAGACTGAGGCCCCAAAGACCGGCGGCACCCACACCTTTTTTCAAGCTTTGGCGCAGCCAATACACAATCCCAACAATGGCGGCAATACGGAAAAGGGTGAGGGCAATTTTACCGGCCACGCCGCCCCAAGTAATGCCCCAAGCCATGCCCGGGTTTTCCGTAAAATGAATGTAAAACCAAGAAGTGATTTCGTGACTTTGACCTAGGTACATGGTGGTTTTGACCCACAGCTTTACCAGCTGGTCGATCAATAAGGTACCAAGGACAATGTAGAGGGCTTTTCTCAACGTTGCTTCAATTTGGCTTCCATGCTCATCGTAGCATGTGGGACCAATTTTAGTCGCTCCGCTTCAATCAACTTTCCAGTCACACGGCAGATGCCGTAGGTTTTATTCTCAATACGAATCAAGGCGTTCTTCAAGTCGCGAATGAACTTCTCTTGACGCGCGGCGAGTTGCGAATTGCTTTCCTTGCTCATCACTGACGAGCCTTCCTCAAATGATTTGAACTGCGGCGACGTATCGTCCGTACCGTTGTTTTTGTCATTGGCAAATTGCTCACGCAACAAATCCAAATCTTGTTCAGCCTTATCAATCTTCTTTAAGATGATTTCTTTGAACTCTTTCAATTCAGAATCGGAGTATCTGGTTTTTTCTGCTCCTGCCATAATTTCTAGTATTAATCAGACCTACTTAATGTGAGGGGAAGGCACCGAAAATAATTTTATTTTTTGATAATTGAAACACTTATTTCATGCCCTTCGACCTCCATCGCATGTTCGGCACTATCTACATAAGATATAGAATCTGCCAATACCTCTACATTCACATAATCTACAAATGCTGCGAGTGCTGATTGGAACCCTTCAGAGGCCACAATTTCGATATCAATGCGGTCCACGACCTCAAGTCCTGAAGACTTTCTAAGGTTCTGCAGGCGGTTGACCAATTCTCTGGCCAATCCTTCGTTTCTCAAAGCATCTGTCAGTTCCGCGTCCAGCGCAACAGTCAAGCCATCGCCCGTAGCTACCAACATGCCAGGAATATCTTCCGTCACCACTTCACAATCCTCTATAGAAATGGTCACCGGCAATCCTTGGTCCTCGAAAGTCAATGAACCCGCCGCTTCAAAAGCATCGATCGCAGCACTGTCCATGCCTTCTACAAAGGCCTTCACCGCTTTCATGTGGCGCCCTACCTTCGGCCCTAATGCCTTAAAGTTTGGCTTCACCTTCTTCACGAATACTCCAGCATCAGTGGCAATGACCTCCAACGCTTTCACATTCACCTCAGCAAGTAAAATTTCGCGAATGCTCTCCAAAAGGGCTGCATCGCTGTCGTTCAGCGCCGGTACCAACACTCTCGAGAGAGGTTGACGCACCTTTAGGTTTTCCTTTTTACGTATAGAGAGTACCAATGAAGTAAGCTTGCGCGCTGTGTTGATTTTCTTCTCGAGTTCCGGTTTGATTAGGCTCGCATCGGCCTCAGGGAAGGAAGTCAAATGCACACTGCTCAAGCCTTCTTTGCTAATGCCAGCGTAGAGGTCTTGGTATAATTGGTCCGCATAAAAAGGCGCCAACGGTGCCATCAAACGACTCAAAGTTTCCAAACACGTCCACAAGGTCTGGTAAGCGCTGATCTTGTCCTGACCGTATTCGCCTTTCCAGAAGCGACGACGGCCCAAGCGCACGTACCAGTTCGATAATTTCTCTGTGGTAAATTCCTGCACCGGACGGAACGCGCGAGTCGGCTCGAAGGCTTCCATTCCCGATTCCACTTCCGCCACCAATGAATTCAATTCAGAAAGAATCCACTGGTCCATTTCAGGGCGTTCGTCCACAGGGATTTCTGCTTCTTCAAACATGAAACCGTCGACATTGGCGTACAACGCGAAGAAGGCATAGGTGTTGTGGAGTGTTCCGAAGAACTTACGACGTACCTCTTCCAGACCGTCCATGTCGAAACGGAGGTTGTCCCAAGGTGAGGCATTGGTCAACATGTACCAACGCAAGGCATCCGCCCCATATTGATCCATGGTGGTAAATGGATCAACGGCATTTCCCAAGCGTTTGGACATTTTTTGACCGTTTTTATCCAATACCAGTCCGTTCGAAATCACTGTTTTGTACGCAACGCTATCAAAAACCATTGAAGCGATGGCGTGTAGCGTAAAGAACCAACCGCGCGTTTGATCTACCCCTTCCGCGATGAAATGTGCTGGGTAGGCGCCGTTGTTCTCAATTTTATCCTTGTTTTCAAAAGGGTAGTGCCACTGCGCATATGGCATAGAACCACTGTCAAACCAAACATCGATCAGGTCACTTTCGCGGTGCATCGGCTTGCCGCTAGGGCTTACCAGCACAACGCCGTCCATGATGTGACGATGCAGATCTACTTTATCGTAGTTCTCTTTACTCATATTGCCGGGCTCAAAGGACCCCAGCGGGTTACTGCTCATGTGGCCTGCCGCGATGGATTTTTGAATCTCTTCGTGGAGTTGGGCCACGCTGCCAATACAAAGGCGTTCATCTCCCTCCTCGGTGCTCCAAATAGGTAGAGGAATACCCCAGAAACGCGAACGGCTCAAGTTCCAGTCGTTGAGGTTTTCTAACCAATTCCCGAAACGTCCCGTGCCCGTCGATGCCGGCTTCCAGTTGATCGTTTTGTTCAAAGCGATCATGCGGTCTTTATTGGCTGTACTCTTGATGAACCAGCTGTCCAATGGGTAGTACAAGACGGGTTTATCAGTACGCCAACAATGTGGGTAGCTGTGCTCGTATTTTTCGATTTTGAAGGCCTTGTTCTCAATCTTGAGTTTCAACGCCAAACGCTCATCCACACTCAAATAGTTCTTGAGTTCAGGGATGATGTGCTTCAATCTATTTTGTTGAAGGGCCAATTCTGCCGCCTCCTCCTCTTCTGTCAAATATTCTGCCTTGATGTACTCACCACCAAGCCCGAACACTTCATCATGTAGTTCAGCGCGGAACCGTCCCTGTAAATCCACAAGGGGTACCAAGTTTCCAGCTTCATCTTCGACCAAAAGCGGCGGTACTCCTGCATCCGCTGCTACGCGAGCATCGTCCGCACCAAATGTTGGCGCTGTGTGCACAATACCCGTACCGTCCTCTGTCGTCACGAAATCCCCGGGAATTACGCGGAACGCCTGATCAGCATGCTCCGCCGGAAGGGCATACGGCAAAAGTTGCTCGTACGACAGCCCGACCAATTCTGTACCGACCACGGTTTTTAGGATTTGGTAAGGGATCTTTTTCGCACCGGCTTCGTAGGTGGCAGTATCGCCTTCCACAAACTTTTTACCCATCAACTTGCCCAAGAGTGGGGTTGCGGCAATGATGTTTACGGGCTCGTATGTGTATTGGTTAAATGTTTGAACCAAGCTGTATTCAATCTTTGGCCCGACCGTTAACGCAGTATTTGAAGGCAAGGTCCAAGGCGTCGTCGTCCATGCCAAGAAGTGCACGTCGAGGTCGCCAAAGAGTTCTTCGCTTTGCCTACTTTTTATCATTTTGAACTGTGCCACGACCGTATTGTCTTTCACGTCGCGGTAACAGCCCGGCTGGTTTAATTCGTGTGAACTCAAGCCCGTTCCCGCTTTTGGGGAATACGGCTGAATGGTGTAGCCTTTGTAAATCAGTCCCTTGTTGTACAGTTCAGATAAGAGCCACCAAACGCTTTCAATGTATTTGGGATCGTAGGTCACATATGGGTCGTCCATATCTACCCAATATCCCATCTGGTCCGTCAAATCTTTCCAGATTCCGGTGTAGCGCATTACGGCATTTTTACAAGCCTCATTGTATTCTTCAATGGTGATGCTCTTTCCGATATCTTCTTTAGTAATGCCCAATTCTTTTTCGACACCCAATTCCACCGGCAACCCATGTGTGTCCCAACCAGCCTTACGGTCTACCAAGAATCCCTTTTGGGTTTTGTAACGACAGAACACGTCTTTGAGCGAACGTCCCATCACGTGGTGAATACCCGGCAAACCATTGGCGCTTGGAGGACCTTCAAAGAAAATCCATGGCTCCGCATCCTTGCGGGCCTTCAAGGTTTGTTCGAAAACCTGTTGATCTTTCCAACGTTGCAAGACCGCCTTATGTACTTCGGCGAGGTCTAGATGGGAATATTCGGGAAATGTGCTCATGTGCTTATTCTACGGTAGCGATACACTTTAGTTCGATCGCAATAGGGGTCGGTAAACTGTTGATTTCAACGGTGGTTCTACACGGTTGATTCTCCTTAAAGTATTCAGCATAAAGGCGGTTGAAGGTGTGAAAATCACGCTTCATGTCGACGAGAAAAACAGTCACATCAACCAATTGTTCCCAGCTCGAACCGCTGGCCTCAAGGATGCTCTTCACATTTTGAAACACGCTGTGCACCTGGGCCTCGAAATCGAAGGCTTTAAAGTTGCCATTGTGGTCAAGTTCTAATCCAGGAACGCCGCTGTCGTTGGCATCGCTACCAGCGGTGCGCGGTCCTACGCCTGATAGAAAGAGTAGGTTGCCCACCTTTCTAGCGTGCGGGTACAGTCCTACCGGTTTCGGAGCGTTAGTCGTCGAGATTTTAGATGCATCTGCCATAACTCAAAGGGTATAAGGCTGCAAAAATAGGGAAAGCCATCCGGAAGGGCGTAATGAATTGAAACCAAGGTGAAAGAAAAGTTAGTGTTATTTGTACACTTAGTCATATTTGTTATATATTTGCCCTGTATGTGAAGATTGGTGGTTCTTTCTTTTCATGCTTCTGTGATAGGTTCTAGGGGCTATTTGGCAGAATTTTCGAGGTGTTACTGAGCCGATTTTTAACACGTGAGAATCCTTCCAAATTCCCCTTTTTTTATTCCCAAAACTTTCCTTTCCTCCCGTTTCCACCCTGCCAAAAGCGGTGTGCTTATGTCATTATGGCTAATTTTTCGCCTTTTAGAGGGAATTGGCTCTTTTTTAGCAGTTCAAAAAGCCGTCTACAAGGACACCTTCTATTATTTTTGTGAACTATTTATAAGAATACTCCAGCCCGATGCTGAACTTCATATCCAAACTCGTCGGTTCTAAAAGCGACCGCGACTTGAAAAAATTGCAACCGTATGTTGATGCGGTAAATACCCACGCTGCAGAACTCGCTGCCATGAGCAACGATCAGTTGCGCGGAGAAACGGAATCTTTCAAGGCTGCCATTAAAGAGTCGACGGCTTCATTGGAATCTGAAATTGCAGCATTGCGCGAGCAGATCCAACAAACGGAGGATTACGATGCACGCGAACCGTTGTACGAGCAGATCGAAGCGTTGGACAAACAAGTTTTAGAGACCATCGAATCCGTACTCACAGACATCCACCCTCGTGCGTTCGCCTTGGTTCGTGAAACTGCGAAGCGATTTACTGCAGGATCGGTGAGCGTACAGGCTTCGGAATTGGACCGAACACTTGCTCAAGATCACTACCACATCACTATTGATGGAGATATAGCCACCTATGCCAACGGATGGAAGGCAGCTGGCGGAGATATTACTTGGAACATGGTACACTACGATGTACAGCTCATCGGGGGTACGGTACTGCACCAAGGAAAGATTGCTGAAATGGCAACTGGGGAAGGGAAAACCTTGGTGGCTACCCTACCGGTCTACCTCAATGCATTGGCAGGACGCGGTGTTCATGTGGTTACTGTGAACGACTATCTCGCAAAACGTGATAGCGAATGGATGGCGCCTATTTTCAATTTCCACGGATTGACCATCGATTGTATTGATAAGCACCAGCCAAATTCTGATGCCCGCCGTGCCGCCTATTTCTGTGATATCACCTACGGTACGAACAACGAATTTGGTTTCGATTATTTGCGTGATAACATGGCGCGTCGCGACGAAGACCGCGTTCAATTGCGCGGCCATCACTACGCCATCGTGGATGAGGTGGATAGTGTATTGATTGACGATGCACGTACGCCTCTCATCATTTCAGGACCAACGCCTAAAGGTGATCAACACCAGTTCAATGAACTCAAAGGCTTCGTGGAAGCGTTGATGAGCGCTCAAAAAGTATTGGTACAGAAGGAACTCAATGAAGCTAAGCAGCTCATCGCCGATGGCAATGCTGATGAAGGCGGCGTGAAACTGTTGCGCGCCTACCGCGGGCTTCCAAAATCAAAGCCGCTCATCAAATTCCTTTCTCAAGACGGGATGAAATCACTGTTGCAGAAAACCGAAGGTGTGTATCTGCAAGAGCAAGGCAAGAAGATGAAACTCATCGATGAGGACCTCTTCTTTACCATCGAAGAAAAGAACAATCAAGTCGAGTTGACCGGGAAGGGCATCGATTTGATTTCGAAGAATACTGCTAAGGACTTCTTTGTGATGCCAGATATCACTGCTGAGCTCAGCGCCTTGGAAAAAGGAGAGCTGCCTGCTGAGGAAAAGGCCAATCAGAAGGACAGCATTTTGCGCGACTACAGCGTGAAGAGTGAACGCATTCATACGGTAAACCAATTGCTCAAGGCCTACGCGTTGTTCGAGAAGGATACAGAGTACGTGATCATGGACAACAAAGTCAAGATTGTCGATGAGCAGACCGGTCGTATCATGGAGGGGCGCCGCTATTCGGACGGCTTACACCAAGCCATTGAGGCCAAGGAGAACGTCAAGATTGAAGCCGCGACGCAAACCTATGCGACGATCACCCTCCAGAACTACTTCCGCATGTACCACAAATTGTCCGGGATGACAGGTACGGCAGAAACGGAGGCAGGAGAATTCTGGGAGATTTACGAATTAGAGGTAGTAGTCATTCCGACCAACAGGCCTATTGCTCGTGACGACCGCGAAGATTATGTCTACAAAACTGCCCGTGAGAAATTCAATGCGGTGATCGATGAAGTTGTTTCCATGCGTGAGGCTGGACGCCCCGTGTTGGTTGGTACGACATCGGTAGATATTTCTGAATTATTGAGCCGTGCATTGAAAATGCGTAAGGTGCCACACCAAGTTTTGAACGCGAAACGCCACCAGGCAGAGGCAGAGATTGTTGCCGAAGCAGGTAAACCAGGCATGGTCACCATCGCGACAAACATGGCGGGTCGTGGTACAGATATTAAGTTGACCGACGAGAGTAAAGCCGCAGGTGGTTTGGCCATAGTCGGCACCGAACGTCATGATAGCCGTCGTGTGGATCGCCAGTTGCGCGGTCGTGCCGGTCGTCAAGGAGATGTGGGTTCTTCACAGTTCTTTGTTTCTTTAGAGGACAAGCTCATGCGCTTGTTCAACTCTGAGCGTATTTCAGGGTTGATGGACAGATTAGGTTTGGAAGAAGGCGAGGTAATACAGCACAGCCTAGTGACCAAATCTATCGAACGAGCCCAGAAAAAAGTCGAGGAGAACAACTTCGGAACGCGTAAGCGATTGCTCGAGTACGATGATGTGATGAACAGCCAACGCTCGGTGATTTACAAGCGCCGCGGCAATGCATTGAGTGGAGACCGCATCAAGGTAGACATCATCAACATGGTGTACGATACCCTTGGCGATCTTGTAGAGGCGTACCAGCCATCAAAGGATTGGGATGGATTTAGATTGGATTTCTTCCGCACCTTCGCCTTTGAACCTGAGATGGACGCCGAGCGCTTTGCGAACGAAGATTTTGATGCAGTATGTAACAATTTATTCCATCAAGCGACCCAAAGCTACAAGGAAAAAGGCCATCGCATAGCCACAGCTGCACTACCGGTATTCCATCAAGTACACCAGGATAAAAACAACAAGTTCGACAAGATCTTGGTGCCCATTACCGACGGTAAGAAGACCTTGCAGGTAACATCTGTATTACAAGAAGTCATCGACACAGAAGGACAATCCCTCATCACAGATATCGAAAAAGGCATTTCCATAGCCATTATCGATGACGAGTGGAAAGAGCACTTACGGGCGATGGACGACCTTCGTCAGAGTGTTCAGGGAGCCGTTTATGAACAAAAGGATCCGCTGCTCATATACAAGTTTGAATCTTTTGAGTTGTTCAAGTCTTTGGTCGCACGAATCAACCAAGAAATTGTTGGGTTCTTATACCGTGGTGGATTGCCCGCTTCTGACCCTGGCCAAATGCGCCAGGCTCCCGCAGCACCAGTGAAGCAACCTAAATTACAAGAAAGCCACCCTAGTTTGGATGCGCCAGTGGAAGCAGAGCGCGTAAGTGCTGGTGGTGCTGCACCGAGACCGGTAAAAACGGCTCCTGTAGTAAAGGACGGAAAAACTTACGGACGCAATGATGTGGTAACGGTTCGCAACATGCAGACGGGGGAGGTAAAGAATATTAAATACAAAAAAGCCCTCCCATTGCTTGCGCAAGGTTGGGTCATTGAAGACTAAGGCATGTTCTGGAATATGATCACACGCTTGTTATTGCGAAATCGCCTCGCTTGGTTGGTGACCATTGGCTTGGTGACGGCATTCATGGCCTATCAGGGCACCTCGGTGGAGATGGACTATGGGTTTGCGAAGTTGATGCCAGACACGGATTCCGTTTCGATAGAGTATGCTCAATTAGAGGAGGAGTTCGGCCAAGTTTCTAACACCATCGTAATTGCCATGGAAGATCCTGACTTTTTCAAGCGGGACCATCTAGAGCAATGGACGGGCTTGATGTCCGATCTTAGGAAAATCGATGGGGTTGAGTTTGTACAGAGCTTGACGGAGGCCTACGGTTTAGTGGTGGACAGTACCACGGAGAAATTGGCCCCAGACACCTTATTCAAAGGACTTCCAGCTAATGGCGAAGAGGAAATCGCTCTTGAAGCTAGAGTAAAGAGTTGGCCGTTCTACAAGGGCGGATTATACCAAGGAGATACGTATATGGCTGTGGTTCGAACCGATGAATCACGTCTGTACAACAAAGAGGTGCTTCCTATTGTAGAGGGCGTTGCAGAGCTCATTTACGCTTGGGAAAAATCTACGGGCAGAGACCTTCACATGTCTGGTCTTCCTTGGCTGCGCATCGCAAATGCGAGCAAACTCGAGGCAGAGATATACAAGACTGTGACCTTAACCTTATTGGTCACTGTGATCATTTTCTTCCTCTTCTTAAAGAGCTTCCGTGCTACGGCAATCAGTCTATTGATTGTGATGCTCGGTGCCGTATGGGGCATTGGAATTATGGGTGTTTTTGGATTCAATATTACCCTGCTATCTTCCCTAGTGCCGCCGTTAATTATTGTTATTGGTGTGCCCAATTGCATTTACCTTATCAATAAATACCATCAGGAGTACAAGAAGCATGGAAAGCAAATCAAGGCCATCCAACGCGTTGTTGCTAAGGTGGGGTACATTACCTTCATCACTAATACGACTACAGCGCTTGGCTTTGCGGCCTTTACGTTGACCAGTAGCGAGAACTTAGTCGATTTTGGGGTCATTAGCTCGCTTAGCATTATGGGCGTGTTTCTACTATCTATCATTTTGGTGCCCATCATCTATAGTTACGTAAGCCCGCCAAAAGAGCGCCATCTAAATCACTTTGATGTGGGTTGGCTGGTGAACTTCCTGGACTTCCTAGACGATGTAGTAGAAAACCACCGTAAAAGAGTATACCTCATTAGTTCCATTACGGTTATTGCCGCCATCTATGGAATGTCCAAGATTGAAACTGCTGGAAACATAACTGCGGAATTCAATAAAAATAACCCCATATATAAGGATGTCAAATACTTCGAGCGCAAGTTCGGCGGTGTGGTCCCTATTGATATTGTCATTGATACTAAGCGAGAAGGCGGAATGGAGCGTTTGACCAACCTTCGTCGTATCGAACAACTTCAGGATAGCCTGGAGTTGATGCCTGAGCTGAGTCGACCTTTGAGTATTGTTGACTTTGTGAAGTTTGCGAAGCAAGGGGTCTTATTTGGCAACCCCGATATGTATTCATTACCGTCGAGATCTGAGCAACAGTGGTTACTGGCTTATTTACCCCGTGGATTGAAGGACGATACGGGATTGGCTAAATCACTAGTGACGGCCAACGGACAGAAAGCAAGAATCTCTATTCAGATGGCAGATTTAACCACTCCACAGATGAGGATTCTAACGAATAAGGTGAAAAAATTGGTCGATGAAGTCTTCCCAGTAGAGAACTATGAAGTTAGTATTACAGGTGCTTCGATCAAATTCATACGATCTACCACCTACCTGATCAAAAACTTGATCCTTTCGTTGGTACTGGCAGTAGTGGCCATCTCCATCATCATGGCGCTACTATTCATGAGCGGAAGAATGGTATTGATCTCCTTGATACCGAACCTTATCCCCATGCTCATTACTGCCGGTATTATGGGGTATGCGGGCATTCCTTTGAAGCCTTCAACCATCTTGGTGTTTAGTATTGCCTTCGGTATATCTGTGGATGATAGTTTGCACTTCTTGGCGAAATACCGTCAAGAGTTGAAATCAAATGGTTGGAACATCAAGTGGGCAGTGAAGAGCTCCATTTTGGAAACGGGCCTGAGTATGTTCTATACCTCTGTAGTGTTATTCTGTGGCTTCTCCGTTTTTATGACGTCGAGTTTTCAGGGCAACCAGAGTTTGGGATTGTTGACCGCGATTACCCTTTTTGTAGCCATGTTGAGCAATCTTATTCTATTGCCTTCGTTCTTAATGACGATGGAAAAATGGGTCACCAAGAAGGATTTAAGCGAGAACATTATCGATATTTATGATTCAGAGGTAGATCCAGACGAATCAGAAAGCTAGAATTATGAAGGGCATTATCCTTGCCGGCGGGTCCGGCACCAGATTACATCCATTGACCTTGGCGGTGAGTAAACAACTCATGCCTGTCTACGATAAGCCCATGATTTACTACCCGCTGAGCACCTTGATGCAAGCGGGCATTCGCGAGATTCTCATCATCACTACTCCGCACGATGCGCCATTGTTCCAAAAGTTATTGGGCGATGGGTCTCAGCTGGGCTGTCGCTTCGTATACACGGTTCAAGAACGTCCGGAAGGATTGGCACAAGCCTTCATTTTAGGAGAGGAGTTTATCGGAGAGGATAGCGTAGCTCTGATTCTTGGGGACAACATTTTCTACGGTTCGTCTATGGGGAATGTCCTACAAGCGAGTAAGGATCCTAGTGGCGGTGTGGTATTTGCTTACCGCGTGAGTGATCCGGAGCGCTATGGGGTGGTGGAATTTGATGGAGATATGAAAGCCCTAAGTATCGAGGAGAAGCCGGCGGAGCCGAAAAGCGATTACGCCGTTCCGGGCTTGTACTTCTACGATAATAGAGTGGTGGACATTGCGAAGAATTTGAAGCCAAGTCCTCGAGGGGAATTGGAGATCACGGATGTCAACAAGATCTACCTAGAGATGGGTGCCTTAGAGGTGGGTGTATTGGACCGCGGAACAGCGTGGTTGGATACCGGAACTTTTGCTAGCCTGCAACAAGCCGGTCAGTTCGTGGAGGTCATTGAAGAACGCCAAGGATTGAAGGTGGGTTGTATTGAAGAGGTTGCCTACGAGCAAGGTTTTATTGATGCGGCGCAACTCGAACAATTGGCCCAACCTCTCGTTAAGAGTGGGTACGGAAAATACCTTTTGAAACTCTTCCGATAGATGAAAGACCTTGCCGCCTTACAAGCCTTATTCCAAAAAGAAATAGATACCCTAAAACTAGGATCAGCACCGGAGAAGCTGTACGATCCTATGCATTATATCATGAACCTTGGCGGGAAGCGATTGCGTCCTGTTTTGGCGTTGATGGGAGCGGGTTTGTATGGTGATCCTTCGAAGGCCATGCCCCAAGCGATGGCCATTGAGCTCTTCCATAACTTTTCGCTCATTCACGACGACATCATGGACGCTGCGCCGTTGCGACGCGGACAGGAGACGGTACACATCAAGTGGGACGAAAATATTGGCATCCTAAGTGGAGACGGGATGCTCGTCAAGGCCTATCAATATGTGGCGCAATGTTCGCCGGAATTGTTGCCAGAGGTATTGGCGACCTTCTCTCAGACAGCCCTAGAGGTATGTGAGGGCCAGCAGATGGACATGGATTTTGAAACCATGGACCAAGTGCCTTTGGATACTTACATTAAGATGATCCAATTCAAGACTTCGGTCTTGCTGGGTTGTGCCATGAAAATTGGTGCCCTCGTTGGCGGTGCGACAAAAGAAGATGCGGAAGCGTTGTATGAATTTGCGTTGTTGTTGGGGACTTCGTTCCAGATCAAAGACGATTACTTAGATGTCTACGGCGATCCAGAGAAATTCGGAAAGCAAGTGGGCGGAGATATTTTGAGCAATAAGAAGACCTTGTTGTGGATCGAGGCGGAGAAACGTGCTGCCCTACAGCGCATCGACTTTTCTGAATATGCTGCCATGCCGGCCAACGAGGACAAGGTGGAATCTTTCCAAGAGCTGTACAAAATCTTGGACGTAGATGCCTTTGCCAAAAGCGAGATAGACCGTTACTATCAACGCGCTCTTGAAGCCTTGGACAAGGTCTCTTTGGACGCACAAACCTTGGCGCCATTGAAAGAATTTGCCCAATGGCTGCATGGACGTGAATCTTAATTGATTCCCCCATCTTTTCGGGTTATTTTTGCTCCCTGTAAACACACACTTTCATGAACGTATTGGTTTTAGGCTCGGGCGGTCGCGAGCATGCATTATCTCATAAGATTTCTCAAAGTCCATCGTTGGGCAAGCTGTTTATCGCACCTGGAAATGCTGGGACGCATCAAATGGGCGAAAACGTAGCGATGAATATTGAAGATGCTGCTGAGGTCGGCGCCTTTGTGAAAGCCAATGCCATAGATATCGTAGTGATCGGTCCGGAAGCGCCTTTGGTGGCGGGAGTGCACGACGGCTTGAAGGCCGATGCAGCCCTATCTGATCTCATCGTTGTAGGTCCACGTCAGGCGGCGGCAGAGCTTGAGGGCTCCAAAGATTTTGCGAAGGAGTTCATGATGCGTCACAACATTCCTACCGCAGCCTACCAAACCTTTACCAAGGATACATTGGCAGAAGGCCAAGCCTTTTTGGAAACCTTGGATGCTCCATATGTATTGAAAGCCGACGGTCTCGCCGCAGGTAAGGGTGTGTTGATTATTGAAGATCTTGATGAGGCCAAAGAAGAGCTTAAGAACATGTTGGTGGATGCCAAGTTTGGCGATGCCTCGTCACGCGTAGTGATAGAGGAGTTCCTGGCGGGTATTGAGTTCAGCATTTTTGCGTTGACGGACGGTCAAGGCGGCTATGTGATCTTACCGGAAGCGAAGGATTACAAAAGAATCGGTGAAGGAGATACTGGATTGAATACCGGTGGTATGGGAGCGGTGAGCCCGGTGCCATTCTTCGACGCTGCCCTTCGTGAACGCACGGTCAAGGAAATTATCGAGCCGACCATTAAGGGATTAGTCAAAGACAACCTTCCGTACCAAGGGTTTGTGTTCTTTGGATTGATCAACACCTCTAAAGGACCTAAAGTCATTGAATATAATGTCCGCATGGGCGATCCTGAAACGGAAGTGGTTATCCCACGCTTAGAGAGTGATCTTATTAATCTGTTCGTTGCCATGCATGAAGGGACCTTGGACCAAGTAGATCTTCAGGTGAACCCTCAAACGGCTACCACTGTGATGGTCGTGGCCGGTGGCTACCCGGAGGCCTACAAAAAAGGAGATACGATCTCAGGTTTGCGTGATTTTGAAGCTACGACGGTCTACCATGCCGGTACCAAGGGTACGGATGAAGTGGTGACGAATGGAGGGCGCGTGATGGCCTTTACCAGCTTTGGTGCAAACAAGGATGAAGCTTTAGCCAAGAGCTATGCTTCTATCGCTGAGGTGAGCTTCGAGGGAATGAACTTCCGCAAGGATATTGGATTTGATTTGTAATTAAGGGGCGAGCGGAGCGAGCCCCCCAAAGGCCCATAAACAAAAAGCCCCGGCGTGAGCCGGGGCTTTTCATTAAAAGTCTTCGCAATTAAGCTTCGCCGTTTGCTTTGTGTTTTCTCATCTGGATGATCCAGTAAATCAAACCACCGGCAATGATTAGCATAAACAGTTTGTTCACAGTATCACCTGCGAAAGGAAGTATTTTGAATGTTGCTTGGAAAATATCACCAAGGCCCTCAAAGAAATTTCTTAACATAGCACGAGCGTTTAGAGCCGCTAAAATAAAACAAAAAAGCTGATGCTTCTTAGCTATTTCAGAAAGATTGATGCCTACTCCGGAATCCGCGTTTTTGCTGCGGCTGTGGTCGCATTTGCGGTGCTTTGGTCTACCGGAATAGGGTCTTGGCAAGAGGTGGTGTTGAGCTTTGGATTAGGCGCCCTTTGGCTCTGGTTGTCGTGGACATTGTTGCGCGATCGCTGGGTGATTAAGGCAAGTGCATTGCGGTTTATGACCTTTTTGGTGTTGGCGCTGTATTGGAGCGTGGAGTACGAAATCAGTACGCTGTTGTTCTATGTATTGGTGGTAGAACTGAATTGGCACCTCGCAGAACATCATAAAAGAAAAGGCGCGGTGCTTTCGGTATTGCACAGTGGAACATTAACGGCGTTGGCCTCGCTTTGGCTCTCACAAGAAGCACTGTACTATATGGGCACCGTCCTTATGATTTGGCTGGTGAGCGGCGGTTTGAAGGTCAAAACGATCCTGCAATGGCTATTGGCGTGGTTCATGGTTATGGCACCGTTGACCTATTTCGTAGCGAGTGAAGAAAGGGCGCATGTTGCCCAAGCAGAAGCTCCTTTGAGTTGGTGGGCCTTGCTGATGGGACTGTCTATTATCCCCATTTTTGAATGGGTACAATCGTATTTGAAAACGAATCAGACCAATAAATCACGCGCCATTGTAGCCGGTATTTTTGTGGCCGGCGGCGGTTCCTTAGGCTGGTGGCTGGGCTCATATTTTGGTACGGCCATCTGTATTTTGGGATTGAGTTATCATTTGGCGAATGGCTTGCGGTATTTTAAGCGTGACCGATTATCTGAGGCGCTCTTCCTCTTGGTACTTACCTTTGTTCTAATCTCGTACTACGACGTGATTCCTTGGTAAATGAGTTCATCACCTTCCATTTTAGTGGTTCGATTGTCCGCCATCGGTGATTTGGTATTGGTGGCGCCTGTGGTAGCCCAATTACATCATGAAGGCTACAAAGTTTCTTTATTGTGCAAGGATGCCTACCGCTCGGTAGCCTTGTGTTTGCCGGGCGTGTCGGAGGTATGTTCCTGGGAGAAGGATAGGGTGAAGATTGGAGCACAAGGGTCCAATTTCACTGCAGTGCTAGACTTACAAGGAACCGCAAAATCAAAGCGATGGACGCGTGGATTGAAGACGAAGGTGTTGACCTACGAGAAGCCATATTTACGTCGTGCGTTGTTGCTGACTTTTGGCCCGAGGTTCGCGCTGGAACCTGTGGTCAGTCGATATTTTAAGGCGGCGCAGCCTTTGTTGAAGCATGAGGTGGAGGCGTCGGCGGAATTGGTCCTGCCAAAAACAACATTAACCTTGCCGGAAGGGCCCTATATCGCGGTGGTGATCGGAGGAACCTATGCTGGGAAGCGTTTGAATTACGACCAGTGGCGTTCGGCCATTCGTGACCTCTTGACATTAGGATTGCCCATCGCCTTGGTGGGGGGACCTGAAGAGGCGGGTATCGGGGAGAGCTTGGAGCAGCCTTTGGGTTCTGGGGTGTCCAATTATTGCGGAACCACAACCATCATCGAAGGCATGGCAGTGGTCAAGGAGGCCGCCTTGGTCATCAGTGGAGATACGGGCTTCATGCACGCGGCGGCAAATTTCAAACGTCCGCTTATCAGTCTCTGGGGCGCGACGCACCCTAGTTTAGGCTTTGCGCCATGGCCACCATACTCGGCCCAGAGCCAAATCATTACTAAAGGCCGTTCGCCCATTAGTAAGCACGGAAAGGTGCACTGGTGGCAGCGCAATCCAATGAAAAAATTCCCGGTAGAGGAAATCGCCCTTATTGCTCAGCAGATGCTGAAGGGTAGAACAACGCCTTGAGTTCGGTGGCGTCGGTAGGGTCCATTTTTCCTGCGATGATCAAGGCTAATTGGCGTCTGCGCAAGGCGGCCGCATAGCGGTCTTTTTCAAGGTCAGTTTCTGGAGAAATACTTGGGATTTTCACAGGGCGGCCCAACCCGTCCACGGCTACAAAGGTGAAGATGCCTTCGTTCGCTTTCACGCGCGGTTCTCCCGGACCTTTCGACTCCAAATACACATCGGCAATGACTTCCATAGAGGAAGAAAAAGCGCGGCTCACCTTCGCCTCAATGGTCACAATGGCGCCATGGGGAATAGGATTTTTGAAGGCTACATTGTTGATGGTCGAAGTCACCACAGTCTCCTTACAATGACGGTGTGCGGCAATGGCACAACAGCGGTCCATCCAACTCAAAAGCTGTCCTCCGAAAAGGTTGTTCAACGTGTTCGTGTCGTTCGGTAAAACGATTTGAGTCATTACCGAAAGACTGTCCTTAGGAGTTTTTCCTTGTGCCATTAGGGTCCAATTTTATTACCACAAAGGTAGGGGATGCGCTTGAAGGGGGTGCCTTTTAGTAGGCGTAAATCCAAGCGTGTTGGTTGATGCTGCTTTGGATCTGAGCAAGATCTTGCTTCGCTGCCTCTCTCGAGAGGTAATTGCCAATGCCTACTTTCATCAAAGAACCAGGAAGAATACTCACATCCATGCCCTCAGCCTTCAATTCCGCAGCCAATGTAGTGGCATTGTCCTCCATCTTAAAAGAACCCACCACGATGTAGTACTTCTTCGTAGCCGTAGCCTTGCGCACTACTGTCGGCGTTTGCACCGGCGCACTTACCACCGCTTCAACTTCTTCCTCGGCAGGGGTTTCTATGAGGCTTGGTGCAGTAGGTTGGCGATCGCTATGGTCCAATTCTATCCCACGTCCCGGAGCAAACCAGCCCGCCATCTCAGTAGGCAGGTCACTCTGGTACACGCCCAAGGTAACCAAGGCGGTAATGGCAGCGGCAACGGCTGCTTTGCGCCATAGCTTCAGTCCTTCTGAGCGTTGCTCGGTCACCATCTTCAAACTCGCAGCAACTTTCGTCTCGAGCGCACTAGGTTCGTTCAACGCGTGCAACATCACCGTAGAGAATCCAAAAGAATTGTGGTCGAACTGATTGTTCTTCTCTGCCACGAAGGCGCCGTTCTTTCTGAATGACCCCAGTCCTTGCAACAACAAGATGCTGCCAGAATCCAAGGTGCTCTGCCACTGGTTCACCTTGCGTGCGATCCAGCTTTCGGCCATTTCCATGGTGCAGCGCATTTGCTTCATCACCGCTGGCAACAAAGAGTTCTCGGTCGTGGTGTTCGAAGGTGTGAATCCGACATACTTACCCCTTGGAAAGGCTGTATTCGTAACAGCATCCCAACGGGCCGGTTTTTCCATGAGGTAGAACGTGCCCCACGAAGGGATCTGCACGCGTCCGCGCTCTGAAAGTCGTTGTATGATGATGGATTCAATCTGCATTACCTACAAATTTGCAAAAAGTGTGGATAACTCCTTTTTATTACCTCGCGCAAGGGATGTAGTTTTTATACACAACCTGTTAATAACCTTGCGCCATGAAACCCTTATTGTGCCTGCATTTCTTCCGTTCAGCAACTAACGCAAAGAAGAAGCAATGGATTGCCTCCCTGCCTCCTGAAGTCTTAACTCTTGAAAACCAATTCGAAAAGGCCCTACTTGCGGCCTTTCCTGCGCCACGAGATTGGGAGCGCGCTCAGCAATTGGCCCATGCCGAAACCTGCAATGCCCAGCGGGAAGGGTATTTGATAACTTGTTTCAATGAGCCCCATTATCCCTCTATGCTCAAGGAACTCCCGGACCCGCCCATGGCCCTTATGGGTCGTGGCCGCTGGCCGCCTTTCAAAATCTCCCTCGCAGTCGTCGGCACCCGCAAACCCACGCAATACGGCCTTCGTGCGGCTCGAGAGCTGACCACACACCTGAGCGAATATCCCATAAATTTTACGAGTGGCCTTGCCTTGGGCATCGATGCGGCTGTGCATCAGGCGGCACTGGATGTGGGCGCCACGACCACCGCCTTCCTCGCCGGAGGAATGAACCATTTCACCCCGCGCCGGCATTTGCACCTCGCCAGGGAATTGGTCGAGGGCGGTGGTGGGTATTTCACAGAACAACCCTTTTCGCAGCAGCCGGAACGGCACACGTTTCCCGTGCGCAACAGGCTCATTGCCGGGGCGAGTTTGGCGACGCTGGTGTTGGAGGCTGCGCGAAAGAGTGGCGCCCTGATCACCGCCAACCAAGCCTTCCATTATGGGAGGGAGGTTTTTGCTCTTCCGGGCGCGACAAACATGCCCATGAGTGAGGGGCCTAATGCGTTGATTGCCGACGAGATGGCCAGTGCGGTGGTGCGTTGGGAGGACTTTCCACCGCGTTTTTATCCGATGTGGCGAAAAAATGACGGGATTTTGGGTGAGGGCGAGGTATTGGAGGCAGAGATTTTGAGCTTATTTCCGCACGGAAGGAGGGTGAAATTGGACCATATTTCTTACCGATTAAACCAACAAAAGTCCAGTATTTATAAGGGTTTGAATACGCTTATGCAATTGGGTTACATAGAACGCGTCGGGGCGCAAACCTATTGTCGGAAAACTGTGCATTAATGTGATTCACAAGTTCACTTTTGTTCTACATTTGCTATGAAAACCTATCAATACATACAGACAAAATGTCGAGCCAGTACCAAGGCCTCATCGATGCATTTGTTGCAAAGGTCGAAGCCGCCAACCCGAACGAGCCTGAATTTATGCAGGCGGTACAGGAAGTTGCAGAATCTGTAATTCCCTTCATCGAAAACAATCCGAAGTACAAAGGAAAAAGCTTACTCGAGCGTATCGTGGAGCCGGAACGTACCATTATGTTTCGAGTGCCATGGACCGACGACGCAGGCAATGTACACGTCAACAAAGGATACCGCGTGGAATTCAATAGCGCTATCGGCCCCTACAAAGGAGGCTTGCGTTTCCACCCGACCGTAAACTTGAGCGTGTTGAAATTCTTGGGCTTCGAGCAAATCTTTAAAAACGCCTTGACCACATTGCCAATGGGTGGTGGTAAGGGTGGATCCAACTTTGATCCCAAAGGCAAGTCGGATGCTGAAGTAATGCGTTTCTGCCAGAGCTTCATGACCGAATTGTCCCGCCACATTGGGGCGGACACGGACGTTCCTGCCGGTGATATCGGTGTGGGCGCACGTGAGATCGGCTTCATGTTCGGACAGTACAAGCGCATTCGCAACGAGTTTACGGGCGTGTTGACCGGAAAGAGCTTGTCGTGGGGTGGGTCGTTGATCCGTCCAGAGGCGACAGGTTACGGAACGGTATACTTCACTCGTGAAATGTTGGCCACGAAGGGCGAGAGCTTTAGCGGCAAGCGCGTGGTAATCTCTGGTTCAGGTAATGTGGCCCAATTCGCTGCTGAGAAAGCCATGGAACTTGGAGCTTCAGTCTTGACCATGAGCGATTCCTCAGGACATATCGTTACTGAGGGTGGAATGAGCCGTGAGCAATTGGACTTTGTGATGGAGTTGAAGAACGTACGTCGCGGACGTATTTCTGAGGCTGCCGATGCATTCTCAAACATCACGTTCCACGAAGGCACGCCTTGGGGTGTGAAGTGTGATGTGGCCCTTCCTTGTGCGACTCAAAACGAATTGAAGGGCGATGATGCCCAGAAGTTGATTGCGAATGGCGTGATGGCGCTTGGCGAAGGTGCCAATATGCCTTGTACGCCGGAGGCGGTGCACCACTTCCAAAGCAATGGCGTGTTGTTCTCACCAGGTAAGGCCTCGAACGCCGGTGGTGTGGCTACATCAGGCTTGGAGATGAGCCAGAACAGCCTTCGCATGAGCTGGACTCGTGAAGAGGTAGACGGTCACTTGGGCCGAATTATGACTGATATCCATGCGGCGTGTGTCAAATATGGAACCAAAGAAGATGGTTCTGTGGATTACGTACAAGGCGCAAACATCGCAGGTTTTGTGAAGGTGGCGGATGCCATGCTAGATCAAGGTGTGGTGTAAGGAGGACCAATTTTTTTAAAATGCTACGGGCGCCCAGCGGGCGCCCGTTCTTTTTTCAATAAGTCCTAGAAGCCTACGCGCCCAGCCACCAACGCTGAACTTCGTCGATACAGCCCTGCTGATGGGTGATGTGCCCCATATGTCCCGAGGGCGAGGTATAGCGGTAGTTCACTCCTGTTGCCAAGGACCATTTTTCTACGCTTTCAAAGGGAATCACGGTGTCCAATTTTCCTGCAAACACCCCCACAGGGACGCTGCCTCCTTCGAGGATGCGTGTACGGTCTTTCCTGATTTTCATGCCCTGAATTGCGGCCACAATTCCCTCCACAGACATCTCAAGACTTTGGTCAATCTGTCGGTGAATGGCAGGCAGGAAGGCTGCACGCATCGTGGCATCGAAGAGTTGAGGGATGGACGCGCGAATGAATGCATTGTGATTTTGTTGGACCAAAGCCACTGCCTTCTCCCTCATCACCTGACGCGCAGGAGAATCGGCCAATGGCGTAGAGAAAAATAACACCAATTGCTCGAGCTTTTCCGGATGCGTTTCAGCATAAGCTAAGGCGACATATCCACCCATGCTGTGGCCTAAGAGGTGGAAGGTGGGGAGCTGGCAAAATTGGACCACTGCATCCACAGCCTCAGCCATCAACTCCATGGTGTGCACCGCGGCGAAAGAATCGCTTTGTCCATGACCCGGCAAGTCAATCATGAGCACAGGCCCATGGGTGTTCCAGGCATGCGACAATCCGTCCCACATGCGAGAATCTTCCAGAAAGCCGTGCAGCAACACCAACGGCTTCTGCGCCGGATTTCCGGGCAGCCATTGGTAGTGTAATTGGCCGTTTTTAAAAGGTAAAAGGGCCATTATTGGGCCATGAATGCCTCAATTTCTTCTACGGTCTTCGGGATGGCACGTGTCAGGTTTTCGTGACCGTCTTTGGTGATCACGATATCGTCCTCGATGCGAATGCCCAATCCTTCTTCAGGGATGTAAATACCTGGCTCCACGGTGAATACCATGCCTTCTTCCACGGGAATGGTCCACAAACCATAGTCGTGAACGTCCAAGCCGAGGTAGTGGCTGGTGCCGTGCATAAAGTACTTCTTATATGCTGGCCACGCAGGATCTTCGTTGGCTACATCTTCTGCGGTAATCAAGCCGAGTTTCAAGAGTTCTTCCGTCATCAAATCGCCCACTTTTTTGTGGTAATCGTCCAACATGATGCCCGGACGTAGCAAAGCGATGGCGCCTTCGTGAACACTCAAAACCGCATTATATACTTCTGCTTGACGGGCCGTAAATTTTCCGTTGACCGGGTAACAGCGCGTTACGTCACAGGTGTAATTTCCATATTCGGCACCCACATCAAAGAGCACGAGATCGCCGTCATTACATTGGTCGTTGTTTTCGATGTAGTGCAATACGTTGGCGTTATTTCCAGCTGCGATAATGGGTGTGTAGGCGAAGCCGCGGCTGCGGTTCATCAAGAATTCGTGCATGAATTCAGCCTCTAATTCGTATTCCCAAACCCCAGGCTTCAAGAATTTCAAAATGCGCTCGTAACCTTTTGTAGTAATGGTTGCTGCTTCGCGCATGACCTCTAGTTCAAGAGCTGTTTTGGTCCCGCGAACGCGGTGTAAAATAGGCTGGCTGCGCTCAAATTCGTGGGCGTGATAGTGTTCCTTGATCCATTTATTCATGCGGTCGTGACGCAATTCAGTTTCTACGTGTGCTCTCAAGTGCTCGTTGCCATTGAGGTAGATTCGCTCTGCATTCACAGCCATTTCATTGAAGACGCGCTCAAAATCCGATAACCAGAAAACAGTCTTAATGCCGCTGATATCAAAGGCTTCGTCTTTGGTATACTTGGCCCCTTCCCAAACCGCGATGAGGTCATTAGTTTCTTTCAAGAAAAGAACTTCACGAAGACTTTCCTTGTGTGCATCAGGGAACAATACAAGGATGCTTTCTTCTTGATCTGCACCGCTTAAAAACAGAATGTCACTGTGCTGCTTGAACGGCAAATGCCCGTCAGCACTAGTGGGATAGATGTCGTTTGAGGTGAAAATCGCCAATGAATTTGGTTTCATTAGGGCAGTAAAACGACTTCTGTTTTCAATAAAAATCTCTCGGTTCAGCTGATGATATCTCATGATAGGGTCTGACTATATTAATTTAGAATAGTTCTATTGTGATTTATACTACTTCGTTGGTACAGACTAAAGTCTGTGCCGTAAATTTGACATGCTAAAATTAGGCTATTAAACTTTAAAATCGCTTATGGCATCAACTTCTAAAGGTCTTTTCGGTTCTTCATTAGCTCGTAAGTACTGGATGGCCGCTACAGGACTCTTCTTGTGTAGCTTCTTAGTTGGACACTTATTGGGTAACCTTCAACTCTTCGTTACTGGTGAGGAAGGCAAACTCGCATTCAACGAATACGGTCACTTTATGACGACCTTCCCAGTGGTGAAGATCTTGTCCTATGTTACGTACATCAGCATCTTTTTGCATACTGTGGACGGCATTATGTTGGCGCGTCAAAATCGTGCGGCTCGTCCGGTGAAGTATGTAAAAGAAAACCAAGCGGCCAATGCTTCTTGGGCCTCTCGTAAGATGGCCTTACTCGGCATTTTAACCTTGTTCTTCATCGTGGTTCACATGAAGAGCTTCTGGTACGAAATGCACTATGGAACCCTAGGTATAGATGCAAATGGCAACAAGGACCTTTGGACCTTGACAGTTACTGCTTTTGAGCAGTGGTGGTACACGGCCTTCTATGTACTTGCCCTTACTGGTCTTGCTTTCCACTTGAGCCACGGTGCACAGAGTGCGTTCCAAACGCTCGGTATCAATCACCCGAAATACACACCGCTGATCCAAAAAGTGATGACTGCTTTAGCATGGTTGATTCCTGCAGGCTTCATCGCAGTAGCGGTATTCCTTTTCGTTGTTCAACCAGGTCAAGCACTATAATTCTCTTACTATGGCATTAGATTCTAAGATTCCAGCAGGCCCATTAGGCGAGAAGTGGACAAAACATAAAGGCGAGATCCCATTGGTATCGCCTGCAAACAAAAGATTAATTGATGTAATCGTAGTAGGTACCGGTCTAGCTGGTTCTTCTGCAGCAGCTTCATTGGCTGAGATGGGTTATAACGTGAAAGCATTCTGTTTCCAGGATTCACCACGTCGTGCTCACTCCATTGCAGCACAAGGGGGTATCAATGCAGCGAAAAACTACCAGAACGATGGGGATTCAGTGTACCGTCTGTTCTACGATACGATCAAAGGTGGTGATTACCGCTCAAGAGAGGCCAACGTTCACCGTTTGGCTGAGGTAAGCCGCAATATTATTGACCAGTGTGTCGCTCAAGGGGTTCCTTTTGCACGTGATTACGGTGGTTTGCTAGACAACCGTTCTTTCGGTGGTGTACAGGTAAGCCGTACGTTCTATGCAAAAGGTCAAACAGGCCAGCAGTTGTTGCTCGGTGCTTACTCTGCACTCAACCGTCAGATTGCTAAGGGTCGTGTGAAGATGTATGCACGTCACGAAATGCAAGAGCTTGTGATTGTTGACGGTAAAGCGCGCGGTATCATCGCAAAGAACTTGGTAACAGGAGAGTTCGAGCGCCACAGTGCTCACGCTGTACTACTTTGTACGGGTGGATACGGTAACGTGTTCTTCCTATCCACAAACGCGATGGGATCGAACGTAACCGCTGCATGGAAAGCACACCGCAAAGGAGCGTACATGGCTAACCCATGTTTCACGCAGATTCACCCAACCTGTATTCCAGTAAGTGGTGAGAACCAAAGTAAACTGACGTTGATGTCAGAGTCGTTGCGTAACGACGGTCGTATTTGGGTTCCTGCGAAAAAGGAAGATGCAGAAGCTATCCGCGCAGGCAAACTACACCCGAACGATATAGCTGAAGAAAACAGAGATTACTACCTTGAGCGTCGCTACCCGGCCTTCGGTAACCTCGTACCTCGTGATGTTGCCTCGCGTGCAGCGAAGGAGCGTTGTGATGCAGGCTACGGTGTAAATAAGACTGGGGAAGCAGTATACCTCGATTTTGCAGCAGCCATCATGCGCTACGGTGCGGAAGAAGCGCACGTAAAAGGGGTGAACAACCCGTCTGATGCAGAGATCAAAGCATTAGGAGAGAAGGTGGTGGAAGCCAAGTACGGTAACCTCTTCCAGATGTACGAGAAAATCACCGCATCGAATCCTTACAAAGAGCCAATGAAGATTTATCCAGCAGTGCACTACACGATGGGCGGACTATGGGTAGATTACAATTTGATGACAACGATTCCAGGATGTTTCGCCTTAGGTGAGGCGAACTTCTCTGACCACGGCGCAAACCGTCTAGGTGCATCAGCTTTGATGCAGGGTCTTGCCGATGGATACTTCGTAGCACCTTATACCGTAGGTGAGTTCTTGAGTAAGGACATCCGTACTGGTAAGATCTCTACAGATTCTCCAGAATTTGAAGCAGCGGAACAAGCGGTACGTGAAAGAACAGAGAAATTCATCAACAATAACGGTACGAAGTCTGTTGACCATTTCCACAAGCGTCTAGGTAAGATCATGTGGAACGAGGTAGGTATGGCTCGTAACGAAAAAGGATTGAAGCAAGCCATTGCAGATATCCAAGCATTGAGAGAAGAGTTCTACGCAGATGTTCGAGTACTTGGTTCTGCCAATGGCATGAACCCTGAGCTTGATAAAGCAGGCCGCGTGGCTGATCTAATCGAGCTCGGTGAGTTGATGGCAAAAGATGCTCTAGAGCGTAACGAGAGCTGTGGAGGTCACTTCCGTGAAGAGTACCAAAGCGAGGAAGGAGAAGCCCTTCGCGACGACAAGAACTTTGCTTTCGTAAGCGCATGGGAGTTCACCGGAGTTCCTGCAGAAGCGAAGTTGCACAAGGAAGAGTTGACTTTCGAGAATGTTGAATTGAAGACACGTTCTTACAAATAATTCAGACTATGGATTTAACATTAAAGATCTGGAGACAAGCAGGCCCTGAAGCAAAGGGTGAAATGAAAACATACCCTATTTCTGGGGTAGAGGAGGACATGAGCTTCCTCGAGATGCTCGACTACTTGAACGAGCAGTTGATCGACCAAGGCATTGAGCCAGTTGTGTTTGATCACGACTGTCGTGAGGGTATCTGTGGTATGTGTTCGCTATTTATCAATGGTGAAGCTCACGGTCCAGGCCGTAAAATCACGACGTGTCAATTGCACATGCGTGAATTCAAGAGCGGAGATACCATTTACATTGAGCCGTTCCGTGCGAAGGCGTTTCCTATCATCAAGGATTTGATGGTAGACCGTTCTGCTTTTGATCGTATTCAGCGCGCAGGTGGGTTTATCTCAGTAAATACCTCTGGTAATACGATCGATGCCAACGCTATTCCTGTACCAAAGGAAAATGCAGATAAGGCCTTTGATGCGGCAACTTGTATCGGTTGTGGTGCTTGTGTTGCAACCTGTAAGAACTCTTCGGCCATGTTGTTCGCCTCGGCGAAGATCAGCCAGTTCTCATTGCTTCCACAAGGGCAACCTGAGGCGAAGGAGCGTGTATTAAATATGGTACACCAAATGGACCTTGAAGGGTTCGGTAACTGTACCAACACCGGTGCTTGTGAAGTAGAATGTCCTAAAGGTATATCTTTGGAAAACATCGCGCGCATGAACCGCGATTACTTGTTCGCTTCATTGAGCAGTAATAAATAAGATCCTAAGCTAGTCTAGAAAGGACTAACACATCCTAGACCCCGGCCTTTCGTCGGGGGTTTTTTATGCATTCGGCCGAATAGGGATGTAGATATCCTCTTCTGAATTTGGGTCCTCGTTTTTGTATTTCGCGCCCAAGCGTTCGAAGTGCGGTCGCTCGTCCAACTCCCATGGGCTGTTGGGGAGCCATTGGCTGTAGATATAGCGCCACACGGTAGAGTCACTACTCAGCCCTTTGTAATGAAATACAGCATAGGTACCCGCAGGAATTTCAAGATGCTCGAACCCTTCGTTAGGGCCCTTGACTTCTGCACCGCCCCAGTAGGTAAAACTTGGATCTGCCGTGGGTCCGAAAACAGGCACACCGTCAAAAGCGCGCAACGAGATGAGGTCTGCATTGCAGCGGTTGCCTGCACGAGCGAGCCTTGGCATTACTTTGGGCCAAAGGGTCCAAGGGGTGAAGGAACGAAGAGACATGGGAGCGGAGGCGCCACAGAGTAGCGCTCCTTCGAATTCGACGATTGTAGGTGTAATCATGCCTACAATATAGGTCTTAATCGTTCAGCTTAAGTACCGCCAAGAAGGCGCTTTGAGGAATTTCTACGTTGCCCAGTTGGCGCATACGCTTCTTACCTGCTTTCTGCTTTTCAAGGAGCTTACGCTTACGTGAAATATCACCTCCGTAACACTTGGCAGTCACATCCTTACGAAGGGCGCTCAAGGTTTCGCGAGCGATAATCTTATTTCCTATGGCCGCTTGGATGGCAATCATGAACTGCTGTCTAGGGATCAATTCCTTCAACTTCGAACACATCTTTTTACCAATGTCGTAGGCGTTGTCTTTATGGATCAATGCACTCAATGCATCTACGGGATCGCCGTTGAGCATGACATCTACTTTTACCAAAACACTTTGCTTGTAGCCGATAGGGTGGTAATCGAAGGAAGCATACCCTTTGGAAATGGTTTTTAGTCGGTCGTAGAAATCAAAGACAATTTCAGCAAGCGGCATATCAAAACTCAATTCCACACGGTCGCTGGTGAGGTAGGTTTGATTGGTTAATTGGCCACGTTTGCCAATACAGAGGTTCATCACTGCTCCAACGAATTCTGCGCTGGTGATGATTTGCGCTTTGATGAACGGCTCCTCCATGTAATCCATCTTGGTTGGATCAGGGAAGTCGGTAGGGTTTTGTACCCAGATGGCTTGATCTGGATTCTTCTTCATGTAGGCCTTGTAGCTTACGTTCGGAACCGTAGTAATGACGGTCATATTGAATTCGCGCTCGAGGCGCTCTTGGATGATCTCCATGTGGAGCATTCCCAAGAAGCCACAACGGAATCCAAAACCAAGTGCTGCTGAGGTCTCTGCTTCATAAGTGAGCGATGCATCGTTGAGCTGCAATTTTTCTAATGAGCTGCGAAGTTCCTCGAACTCCTCGGTATCCACAGGATAAATCCCGGCGAATACCATGGGCTTCACCTCTTCGAATCCAGCAATGGCTTCAGTGGCAGGATTAGCAACGGCAGTGATGGTATCTCCAACCTTTACTTCCTTGGCATCTTTAATCCCAGAAATGATATAGCCTACATCCCCTGTTTTAATTTCTTTGGCCGGCGATTGTTTGATCAAGTTGATTCCGATCTCGTCGGCTTCATATTGCTTGCCCGTAGCCATGAACTTCACCTTTTCTCCACTCTTGATGCTGCCGTTAACCACTTTAAAAATAGCTTCGATACCGCGGAATGGGTTATAGTGGCTGTCGAAAATCAAGGCTTGTAATGGCGCATCCGGATCGCCCACTGGCGCTGGGACGCGCTCGATGATGGCATCCAGAATCTCAGGGACTCCTTGTCCGGTTTTGGCCGAAGCGTGAAGGATGTCTTCGCGACTACATCCGATAAGATCGATGATTTGGTCGCCCACTTCTTCAGGGTTGGCGGAAGGCAGGTCAATCTTATTGAGGATAGGAATGATTTCTAAATCGTGCTCCAACGCTAGGTATAGGTTGGAGATGGTCTGGGCTTGAATGCCCTGAGCTGCATCTACAATGAGAAGCGCTCCTTCACATGCCGCAATAGAACGGGAAACCTCGTAAGAGAAATCAACGTGTCCTGGCGTATCAATGAGGTTCAGCGTGTGCTTCACGCCGTCCTTTTGATAGTACATCTGTACGGCGTGAGATTTGATGGTAATCCCACGCTCGCGCTCGAGGTCCATGTTGTCGAGGAGCTGGTCTTGTTTCTCACGGTCGGTCACACTTTGAGTAGCGTCCAACAATCTGTCCGCCAATGTGGACTTACCGTGGTCAATGTGTGCGATGATGCAAAAGTTGCGGATGTGTTTCATAAGGGGCAAAAATAAGCTATAACCCGCCTTCTCGCACCTTCTTAGGCAGCTTTTGCCAAACGAGATTGTAGCTGGTCTGAATGAGCGCTTGAATCAAGGCCCCAGATGCATATTCTTCTGCAATAACCGTGTTCCAGTGCTGCTTGTTCATGTGGTAACCTGGGATGATCCAATGATGCTCTTCTCGAAGTTCAATATTGCGCTCCGGAGTGTTTTTTAGATTCATTCGTGCCGGCTGCTCGTCAAGGCTCAGACTGGCAAACATCTTACCGTGAACCTTGAATACGAGCGTGTATTCGTCAAAGGGCAGGTGCTCGGTAGCATGGGGAAGTCCAAGTGCAAAGTCTCGGAGTGATTCGTGATTCATAGGGTTGAAAATACAATACTATCTTAGTGGAATGCAAAAGTCTTGGGACATCGAACATTGGGACCGGAAATCCGCTTATGAATTCTTCAAAACCTTTGAAGACCCCTATGTGGGGATTCAGGTGAACCTGGATTGTACGGCCTTTGTGCAGCAGTGCAAGATGCATTCCTACAGCACGCACCATGCGCTGTTATATGCGGTGGTCAAGGCGGCAAACGCCTATGAGCCGATGCGATTGCGCAGGACTGCTGACGGTGTGGCATTGCACGATGCCATTGATATTGGTTGTTCGGTAATGCAGCGTGGGACGAAGGCTTTTGTCTTTGCGTATTATCCTTGGGTTGAAGGGGAATCTGTGGCCGATTTCATTTTCCGCGCTCAACAAATCACAGTCCAAGCGGCAGAAGGTATTCCCTTTGAAGATAGGCCCGACCGCACCAACCTAATCTATGGCACGACCTTGCCGTGGCTTTCATTTACCGGCTTTAAGCATCCGCGAAAAGGCGGGAATCACAGTGTTCCAAAAATTGTATTGGGTAAGATTACCTCCCAAGCCGGTCGATACATACTCCCTTTCCAGTTAGAGGTGGATCATGCATTGATGGACGGCATTCACATGAGTGAGTATTTGGCCTTGGTGCAGGAAAATCTAAATCGACTCTAAAAACTCTTCCTGATCCAGGTGATCCATGGGATCCCAGACCAATTCCCCAAAGTTTTGAATCTCATCATCTACGACGGTGATGCCCTCGCTCGTGAGTAAATCTTCCATGACGGTGCTGCCGCCGAAAAAGTGTTTGCCGGTGAGCAGACCTTTGCGGTTGACCACGCGGTGTGCGGGAACGGTTGGGTCGTTGTGCGAAGCATTCATGGCATAACCCACTAAGCGTGCCGATCGACCGGTGCCTAAGAAGCGGGCAATATGACCGTAGGTACTTACGCGCCCCTCGGGGATGAGGCGGACGACGCGGTATACTCGGTCAAAGAACTCGCTGGCCATCTATTTCTTGAAATTAGCCCAATGCGCCATGGCGTCTTCGATGCCGTCGAGCTTGAAACGCAAGTAAGTGGTCGCCTTGCCTTGGGCGAGCCACATGCTTTCGTAGTGCGTAACTACATCGAATAGGATGCCTTCGTTGGGTAAGATTTGTTCGTGGATGTTGTGGTAGGCCTCCTCAACTTCAAGCCCGAGCATTTGAACGATGCCGTGGGTGTAGCCGTGCAGGTATTCGCTATCACATTTGAGGTTAATGGTGCCGCCGGGCTTGAGGAATTTGCGGTAACGCAGGAGGAACTCAGGGTGGGTCAAGCGGTGTTTCGCGCGCTTGTATTTGATCTGAGGATCTGGGAAGGTGATCCAAATTTCGTCTACTTCATTGGGTCCAAAACACTGGTCGATCCAGTCGATTCGGGTGCGTAGGAACGCCACATTATTTAAACCTTCCTCAGTCGCAGTTTTGGCCCCGCGCCACAGACGAGCCCCTTTGATGTCAACGCCGATGTGGTTTTGATGAGGATTTCTTCGGGCCAATTCCACGGTGTATTCCCCTTTGCCACAGCCAAGTTCGAGCACGAGGCCTTGGTCGTTAGAGAATTGGTCCTTTGCCCAATTTCCCTTGAGCTCTAAACCCAAGCGTGCCTCTTCGGTACTAGGTTCAACGACGCAGGACATCTGCTCGTTTTCACGAAATTTTCGGAGTTTGTCTTTTCCCATGCCGCAAAAGTAGTGGTCAATATTCATTAAACCCTTTTCCCGTGTAAATCTTCGGGATGCATTTTTCAATGCGGTTGAGCTGGGTTTGTTCTTGTTTGGCGCTCCCCACGTGGAGGATATAACTTCTTTGACGTCCCGGGGTCAGTAGGTCCCAGGCTGTTTGGAGTTGCGGGTCGTTTTCCAACCAATGTGCCAAGGTTTCCGGCATGGGTTCGCGCTCTGTAGGCTTAGGAATTTTGGCGCCGCTTTTCTCGAGCTCGATGGCTTCGGCGATGCAGGCGTGGATGTGCGGTTCCAATTCTGCTACTTGGGCGGCAGAGGTGATTTTGAGTAGGCGTGCGACATTGGAATTGGCCCCCGCCGGAACTAAAATTTTCGCATCATCCTGAAGGAGTACCCCTTTGAAAAAGCTAATGCCACAGCTGTCCTTGAAGGAAAAAATCATGGCGACATTCTTACCTTTTAAGGTGTAGGTCGGCTGGCCCCATTTGGCCTCTTCCTCCAATCCGCTTTGGAGCATAATCTCGCGCAAAAGGACCAATGGATCAGCCCAAGTGCGCACCTTGCACTGGTCCGTACCGTGGAAGGAACAACGTCCACAGCCGTCGATAAAATAGTGGTTGGGGTCTTTGATCATCATGGGTTACCAATTTCGATAGGGCACCAAACTCAGTGAAGAATTCGAGTACCTACGGTCCCCGCTGACTTCCTCGCCCAACCACTCCGGTCGAACGAATTCCTCATCCTCAATGCTGAGCTCAATTTCCGCCACTTCGAGACCTTCATTGGCCCCTTCGAAAATATCTACTTCCCAAAGATGCCCCTCGTGTGCCACGAAATAGCGTCGCTTTTGAATGGGGGAATGCTCACACATCTTCAGCAGTGCGGCCGCCTCGTCTTTCGGAATTTCGTATTCAAACTCATCGCGGCTGAGGCCGACGGTCACTCCTTTGATAGTGAGAAATCCATGGGTGTCGGTCTCGCGTACTCGGACGGTGCGCTCGGGATCATAGCTGAGGTAGCCTTGCGCGAAAAAACTCGAACGTTGTACGCCAGCTTTCCAACCATCGTTGGCAATTAAAAACTTACGTTCGATTTCCTTGGCCATGCGTTAGAAATTTGGGGCCACCTCGAATGAAATTTCTTCTTTGGTGGTCGGATGTATAAAACTAATGGATGCAGCGTGAAGATGCAATCTATTGGCCGGCACCCCATAGAGTTCGTCTCCAAAAATTGGGGTGTGGAGCCCGTCCGGATGGGCACAATGTACGCGCAACTGGTGCGTTCGCCCAGTCACAGGGAGCAGGGCCATGCGCGTTTTGCCATTGATGCGCTCGAGGACTTTCCAATGGGTAGTGGCGGGCTTGCCGTGCTCGTGACACACCATTTGGCGTGGAAGATCATAATAGTCGGGGCGCAAGGGAAGCTCGATGGTGCCCTCATCGCCCTCAACGATCCCGTCCAGCACGGCGATGTACTGCTTTTTCAGTGTTCGTTTGATGAACTGCTTTTGAACGAATTTGTGGGCCTGTGGATTTTTGGCGAAGACCAAAATACCCGAGGTAGACATATCTAATCTGTGCAG
>CALDGA010000152.1 GCA_937942085.1 uncultured Flavobacteriales bacterium | reverse complement strand
AGAAGGGATTAGTGATTGAACGCCGTTTTACTACAGCAGGTGCTGACCCCTTCGATGCCTTTGATTGGATTGAGATGAGTGTAGAGATCCGAAACCCCGACGGAAGTCTCGCTCATGAAATTCATGGAGTTCAATTGCCTTCAGGCTTTGCTGGTGTTCCAGGAAAAGTCTGCGCTCAGAAGTATCTGAGGAAAGCGGGTGTTCCTGCTGCTCTGCGCAAGGTGGCGGAGGACGGGGTCCCAGAATGGCTACAACGTAGCGAACCCGATCACGAGAAGCTTCAGACCCTCGCTCCAGAGGACAGGTTCGTTGGTGAAACCAATGGGCGGGAATTATTCCGTCGCCTCGCGGGCACCTGGACCTACTGGGGCTGGACCCATGGCTACTTTGCCAGTGAAGCCGATGCTCGTGCCTTCTACGATGAGATGGCTTACCTAATTGCAAGCCAGAGATCTGCGCCAAATAGCCCGCAGTGGTTCAATACTGGTTTGAACTGGGCTTATGGAATAACAGGTCCAGCTCAAGGACACCACTACGTAGATGCAGTCACTGGTGAATTGAAGCTTTCAGAAGATGCCTACACACACCCTCAACCTCATGCTTGCTTCATTCAATCAGTAGGCGATTCCTTGGTTGGAGGAACTGAATCGATTATGGGTCTATGGAATCGAGAGGCTCTATTATTCAAGTATGGATCGGGAACCGGTTCGAACTTCTCCCAGATAAGAGGGGCTGGTGAGCCACTATCTGGAGGAGGTACTTCCAGTGGCCTTCTGTCCTTCCTAAAGATTGGCGATAGGGCGGCTGGGGCTATCAAATCTGGAGGTACAACTCGCCGGGCAGCAAAGATGGTTACTCTAGATCTTGATCATCCGGATATCGAAGAATACATTGATTGGAAACTCACAGAAGAGGAGAAGGTGTCGGCTCTAGTAATTGGTTCAAGCCTTTTGCAGAAACATTCAGATGCTATTTTATCGGCTATATGGAGTCATGATGAAGATGAGTCTAAGACTGACCCAGCAGTTAATGGCGCTCTCAAAATGGCGATGATAAAAGCGGTACGTGATAGTGTCCCTCAGCCACATATCAAGAGAATCCTTGACCTTGCAAATCAAGGATGGAAGAGTTTGACATTCGAACAAATGGATACTGATTGGCAAGGAGAGGGTTATGCAACTGTATCCGGTCAAAACTCCAACAATTCGGTTCGAGTCCCTAATTCATTCATGGAATCCCTTCGTAAAGATGGGGATTGGAACCTTTACCACAGAACCGAACTAAAGAAGGCTGGTCAAGAGGGAAGAGAGCCTGAACCTTGCAAGACAATGCCGGCAGCGGAATTATGGGACAAAGTAGCATACACCGCTTGGGCCTGTGCGGATCCAGGGGTTCAATTCGATACAACAATCAACGAATGGCATACCTGTCCTGAGGGCGGTCGAATTAACGGCTCAAATCCTTGCAGTGAATACATGTTCCTTGACGATACCGCTTGTAATCTCGCTAGCATAAATCTACTACATTACTATGACAAGGCGACTCAAACCTTTGATGTTGAAGACTTCCGACATTCCGTTAGATTGTGGACTGCTACATTGGAAATTAGCGTACTGATGGCACAATTCCCTTCGGCTGAAATCGCCCGTCAGTCCTACGAATACCGAACTCTTGGTCTCGGTTACTGCAACATCGGTTCACTTCTGATGCACATGGGAATTCCCTATGATGATGAAAGAGGCTACGCGATTTGTGGCGCTGTTACTTCGATTATGTGTGGTGAATCCTATGCAACCAGTGCCGAGATGGCTTCAGTCCTAGGGCCATTCCCGAACTATTCAGAGAATGCAGAACATATGTTGCGTGTAATGAAGAATCACCGCCTTGCAGCATACGATGCTCCGGCAGAGGAATACGATGGTTTGTCTGTATTACCAATGGGAATTAATGCAAAGAAGTGTCCAAAGGATCTTCTTGGCGCTGCTAGAGAATCATGGGACCGCGCCATAAGAGAAGGTGAAGAGCATGGTTACAGAAATGCACAGACTACCGTTATCGCCCCTACAGGAACTATTGGATTAGTAATGAATGCTGACACCACCGGAGTAGAACCACAATTCTCACTAGTTCAGTACAAACAACTAGCTGGCGGAGGCTCTCTAAGAATCATCAACCACGGAGTACCAAACGCTCTACGACGATTGGGGTACTCAGAAAAGGAAACGCAAGCAATTCAAGAGTACATCATGGGAACTGCTTCATTAGGAAACTGTCCTACTGTTTCTTCCAAGGCATTGAAGGCTGCTGGCTTCAATGCAAAGATGGTGAAGAAAGTAGAGTCGAGCTTCCCAGATGTTTTCGATATACGCTCTGCATTTGCGCCTTCTATCCTCGGAGAAGATTTCTGTACAGAAACTCTAGGGATTTCAAAAGAACAATTTGAGGACCCGTTCTTTGACACACTCGGCCACCTTGGATTCTCTAATGATGAAATTGATCAAGCCAATGATCACGTCTTTGGATATGGTACAATTGAGGGTGCACCTGGACTAAAGGATGAGCACTTGGCTGTGTTCGATTGTGCAACTCCTTGTGGTAAGTATGGAAAGAGATCGATCGATTGGAAGGCTCACGTATTGATGATGGCTGCCGCTCAGCCATTCATTTCTGGAGCAATTTCGAAAACAATCAACATGCCAGCTGATGCCTCTATTGAGGATATTAGAGAGGCCTATGACCTAAGTTATGATACCATGATTAAGGCATGTGCGATTTATCGAGATGGAAGTAAACTCAGTCAGCCACTGATGAATCAGTTAGTTGATGCCACATCTCTAGATGAGGAAGAAGAAGATGAGGCGGTTACTGTTGTTCACAAGATGGTAGAGCAAACTGCTGAAGCTCTTCCAATCCCCGCTCCTGCTGCTACAGTTGTGGCTGAACAGTTTGTCCACAATTATATTGCAACAAGAAGACCTCTGCCTGATGTTAGATCATCTAGTACGATGAAGGCAAGAGTAGGAGGTCACACAGTTTACCTATCTTCAAGCAACTATGATGATGGTCGTTTGGGAGAGATTATGATTACAACTTCGAAAGAG
>CALDGA010000151.1 GCA_937942085.1 uncultured Flavobacteriales bacterium | reverse complement strand
AATATAGAAATATTGCTATACTGTCCGCGTGAATAGATTCGTTTGTTCAGCTCCAGGGAGAAAAAAATGAGAAAAATCTTCACTTTAGCGGCAGCTGCCGTGATCACAGCGGGCACTGTTGTTGCTCAAGAATTTCCAAGTAAAACGATTGAAGTAGTTACCCATGCCGGCAACGGCGGTGGAACAGATGTAACCACTCGAATGATGATGCTGCGCGCTCGCCGAACGCTTGGCACAGATATGGTAGTCGTAAATAAAAAAGGTGGTGGTGGCGCTGTTGCCATGGATCACTATCTAACTGTACCGGCAGATGGGCATACAATACTTACATTTACTATCGGTCATGCGGCGACAGTGGCTAAAGGCGAAACAAAGATGAAGCTTTCGGATGTGCGTCCGATTGCACGTGGTACGGACGATCCTCAAATTTTGATGGTAAAGTGTGGCGCGTATAGCAGTGCAGATGATTTTGTAGCCAAGCAAAAAGCTGAAGGTATCACTTACGGCACTACACATTTAGGAAATATCGATGACGTGTCGGCGTTTATGTTTACCAAGAAAGGTGGGATGCAAATGCCAAAAATTCTACCATTCGATGGTGGAGGAGAACTTGCTACACAGCTAGTCGCTGGAGCAGTTGACGCTGCTGTACTTAACCTCGCTGAGGCTGGCAGTCAGATAGAAGCAGGTGATGTGTGCCCAATTGTCGTTTTAGCGGATGAAAGAATGTCGGCTCTACCCGATGTTTCTACCGCAAAAGAAATGGGTATTGATGTCAGCTTCTCCACCGTGCGTGGTTTTGTAGTCCATAAAGATACCCCAGATGCGGTTGCAGAGAAAATTGAACAAGGGCTACTGAAGGCCATGAATCATACTGTGTACCAAGGCTTCCTAACATCGGTTGGGTTAGATTCTACTTCTGTCGTTGGATCAGAGCAATGGGGTAACCAGCTCACCACAATGGTCACAGACATGGAAGCAGCGTTGAAAGAACTTGGTTTCATTCAATAACTTTTAGTGGGGGTCACCTTTTGGGGTGGCCCCTCTTTGCGGTGCGTGCAATGGCAATCCCATCTAATAGTACAAAATTTTCAAATATACTGGTCAGTATTGTGATTATTATAATTACAATTGCGGCCATCTATATTTCTACTACGTTTAAAAAAATGCCACCAATTCTCAAAAGGGGCATACAGCCATCTGATTTTCCCCAGCTTATCTGCGGCCTGATCATATTTCTCACTATTCTGATGTCGGTTTTTGATCCTGTACAGAAATTAGAAAGTGTAACCCGCCAAACTGTTTATACATTTATGGCAATTTTACTATTTGTTGGTCTTGTCCCGCTCGATCTGTTTTTGTCGCTTGGCATCTTTGCCACTGTTTTGGCCATTGCTTGGGGCGAGAAGAAATTCGCAAGGCTTTGTTGCATAGGGATCGCTGTGCCTGTGTCTGTATTTTTCTTATTTGACTTGGCGTTCAGCATCAGGTTCCCCCGCGGCGTTTTAACGAACTTATGGTATGGATAATTCATGTCGCCATTTCTTGCTGGTTTGACCACACTTACTGACCCGACTTTAGTTTTCTTGTTGCTCTGCGCCACTCTCGGTGGAGTAGTTATTGGAGCATTGCCAGGCTTAAATGCGACTACTGGGGCGGCATTGCTTTTGCCATTTACGCTCACAATGGATCCCGTACCAGCGATTGCATTACTGACGGCGATATATTGCTCTGCAACTTTTGCCGGGGCGATTACTGCGATTTTGATAAACACCCCAGGGACTTCAGCTTCCGCCACGACTTGTCTTGACGGATACCCTATGGCTCAAAGAGGTGAAGCGGGACGTGCACTTGGTCTCGCAGTTGTTTCATCTACGGTTGGAGGTGTATTCAGCGTTTTGGTTTTGATGGCGTGTGCGCCAATATTGGCTCGTGCGGCTTATAATTTTGCGCCTCCTGAGTATTTTGCCTTAACACTTTTCGGCCTTTCTATGCTGATTAGTGTAGGGGGAGGATCCGCAATAAAGAACTTAATATCTGGGGCTTTTGGTATTTTGCTGGCGACTGTTGGTACGGACTTACTGACATCAGTTAAACGATTTACGTTTGAAAGCCCTCATCTATATGACGGTATTGGGTTTGTACCTGTAATGATTGGAGTGTTTGGCATTTCAGAGTTGATAGCCCAGGCATCTCGATTAAACGAGAAACGTGAACGCGTCACTATGGATGCAATTAAGCTGCCTTCTAAGGAGGACTATCGCCGAGTTTGGAAAACAATTCTTAGGTCGTCAGGAATTGGTACGTTTATCGGAGTATTACCTGCAGAGGGCGCAACAGTGGCTTCCATGATAGGTTACAACGAAGCAAAGCGTTGGTCGAAAAAACCTGAGGAATTTGGAAAAGGTTCGCCAGAAGGAATAGCAGGCAGCGAAGCTGCGAATAACTCTGCAACCGGTGGAGCGATGGTGCCAACATTAGCGCTCGGAATACCTGGCTCTCCAACCGCTGCTGTCATTTTGGCGGGTTTGTTAGTGCATGGTTTACGTCCCGGTCCCACTATGTTTACCGATCAGGCTGAATTCGCGTACGCAATATTTTGGTCAATGTTGTTTGTGAATTTGTTGTTTTTGTTGGTGGGCCTATATGGCGCCCGAGCTTTTGCTCGTGTCACTCTAATACCTGTTACAGTTTTATGGCCCTGTGTTTTTGTTTTCTCAATTGTTGGTGCATACGCCTTAGATCAGTCCATGTTTGACGTTTGGATTGCCATCGCTGCCGGCATTTTGGGCTATTTCATGCGCATGTATGGCTTTTCGGTCGTTCCACTGGCAATTGGCTTAATTTTGGGGGGTATGCTCGAACAGCGACTAGGGCAGTCTATGGTCATGCTTGATGAAAAATGGTGGCTAATGTTATCGCGGCCAATTTCACTATTTTTCTTTATTTTGACAGTATTAGCATTGTTCGGCCGGCCAGTGTTTCAATTGATAAATCTTACAAAAGCCACAGATAGAGGAGTGTAAATCGTGACGAAGATTAAATCACTACGTACGCGGGTTTGGAATTGGAATGGTCCGACGGTGCCACCACAAGGAAACTTTTGTACGAATGCTTCAGATGCGCTCTGGATGAAAGGCGACGCTATGGCTTCGTTCCGTTTTCATCAGTGGCTTACCGTTGAAGTTATAACCGACGATGGGACAGTTGGTATTGGTAATGCAGCACTTGCGCCGAGCGTGGTTAAGAAAGCAGTTGATGAATGGTATGCTCCTTTGGTTATCGGAGAAGACCCTTTCGATTACGCGTACATTTGGGAAAAAATGTATAGGCGGACACACGCCTGGGGACGCAAAGGTGTGGGCATGACAGCGATCTCTGCGATTGATATTGCGATTTGGGATTTGATGGGCAAATTGGTGAATAAACCGGTTTTCAAGCTTCTTGGTGGAAGAACCAAAGAGAAAATTCCTGTCTATTATTCAAAATTGTATGCGGACGATATCGACGCCATGCAACGAGAGGCGGAAACGGCCCATGCGGAAGGCTACACTGCTTTTAAATCGCGGTTTGGTTATGGACCAAAAGATGGCATGCATGGGATGCGTGAAAATCTCAATAGGGTTGAAGCACTTCGTGAAGTGTTAGGATACGATGTTGATCTTATGCTTGAGAGCTATATGGGTTGGAACCTTGACTATACGAAACGCATGCTACCCAAACTTGCAAAATATGAACCTAGATGGTTGGAGGAGCCAGTAATTGCGGACGATATTGAGGGTTATATAGAGTTAAATGCAATGAATATCGTCCCCATTTCGGGTGGCGAGCACGAATTTAGTATTATTGGATGTAAAGATTTAATTAATCGCAAAGCAGTGAGTGTTTTGCAATATGATACCAACCGGGTTGGTGGCATTACGGCTGCACAAAAAATCAATGCAATAGCTGAGGCTGCACAAATACCTGTCATTCCCCACGCTGGTCAAATGCACAATTATCATTTGACGATGGCAAATGTTAATTGTCCGGTAAGTGAGTATTTCCCAGTGTACGATGTAGAAGTTGGCAATGAGCTCTTTTATTACATTTTTGAGGGTGATGCAGAAGCTGAGCAAGGTTACTTGCAGCTCGACGATAATAAGCCGGGCCTTGGTATTAGCATCACGGACAAATATTTAGAGCACTTTGAGGTGACTGAATGACAACATACTCGGGTATATGGCCAGTAGCACCAACACCTTTCAACCCAGATGGCACTGTCGATTTGGAAGGGATGAAAAGAGTACTTGATTGCCTCATAGATCAAGGTGCCGATGGCATTTGTATTTTGGCAAATTTTTCAGAACAGTTCTTACTCTCAGATGGAGAGCGTGAGTTACTTGCAAAGTTATGTGTCGAGCATATCGCTGGGCGAGTACCTGTGATCGTAACTATCAGTCATTATGCTACGCAAATTGCAGTAGAACGAGCAAAGTATGCAAAGGCTCTCGGGGCTGACATCGTGATGATGATGCCTCCATACCATGGTGCACTTTTGAAGGGTACACCGGAACAGAGCTTTGAACAATTTGCGGCAGTTGGAAGTGTTGGTATTCCAATAATGGTTCAAGATGCCCCACTTTCGGGTGTTGAACTTTCTGTTGATCTACTTGTTAAAATGGCTCACGAAATAGAGGCCGTTAAGCTGTTTAAAATCGAGTGTCCACGTGCTGCTGGAAAAATTCGCAAATTAATTGAGCATGGGGGTAAAGCGATCGAAGCGCCTTTTGATGGCGAGGAAGCAATCACGTTACTTGCAGATTTAGATGCAGGCGCCACAGGATCGATGACAAGTGGAATGATTGTAGATCAAATTAAACCTGTTATCACGCAGCATCTTGCGGGAAATATTTCAGGCGCTACAGATGCTTATGGTCGGGTCGCAATGGCGATTAATCATGAAAACCGACAATGTGGTTGGCAATCCACAAAAGCGGCAATGGTAAAGGGTGGGGTAATTAAATCCGATTTCTGTCGCCATCCAATTCCACCACTTCATGACGCAATCAAAAACCGCTTATTTGATCTGTTGTATCCACTTGATCCGCTAGTTCTGCGATGGGGTAAGTGATGACAGAGACCCATTGGACAAATGATCTGCGTAAAGTTGTTGAACTGAAACCTAGACAATCTCTTGCATCTGAAGCGGCTGAATATCTACGTGAGTTTATTTTGATTGGCAAATTAGCTCCGGGCATGCCAGTGCGGGAACGAGAATTAGCAGAGGCTTTTGGTATTAGTCGGACACCTCTGAAAGAAGCATTGCGCATTCTAGAGACCGAAGGACTGATCGAGTACGGGCCAACTCGAAGACCCTCTGTTGCTGATCCATCTCTTGACGAGATCAAAGATTGGTTGAGAGTGCAAGGTGCATTGGAGGGGTTGGCGGGAGAACTGGCATGCACCGCTGCTTCTGATGAGCAGATTTGTGAAATTGAAAATATTAATGAACTGATCAGAGAAGCTACCGTTGAAGCGGATCAATTAAAAGCTTTTAAGCTGGATATGAAATTCCATGAGACGATAGTGGCTTCCACCGGGAATGCCTCGTTAAAAGCAACTCATGGCATATATAATGCACGACTTTGGAGGGTCCGGTTTCTCTCATCACAACGTGGAATTAAGCCTGAAGTTACCCTGGAAGAACATTCTGAGATCGTGGCTGCAATTAAACATCGTGATGCCGTAGCCGCTCGTCGTTCACTTAAAAAGCATCTACAGACTGCTGAACTTAACATCGCTGCTAATTTCAAAGGAACCAAAGTATGAAACCCCGATTAGCTTTTGTCCCTGGTGATCCGTCTGGTATTGGCCCTGAATTGATAGCAAAACTAATTCACGCCAACATTGATGATTTGCCTGCCGATATACTTTTGGTTGGTGACAAACATTTATGGGATCAGGGTGCTAAGCAGGCAAATTTGGAACTTAGCTTCAACACAATTACCGAGGGTGAAGTCCCCAGGTTTGAGGGGATTGCTCACTTGGACCTAGATACCATAGATCAAAATGCGGTTAAAATTGCTACTGTAAGTGTTGATAGTGGGCGCAGCTCATTACGATGTTTAGACAAAGCGTTGGATCTATCAAAGGAAAAATTAGTTGACGGTATTCTATTTGCTCCATTCAATAAGGCTGCGATGACTGCAGCAGGATTGAATGCTGAAGATGAGCATAGGTACATTGCACGTTACCTTGATTTCAGAGGCTACCATTCAGAAATCAATGTATTGGATGAACTTATGACTACGCGTGTTACTAGTCATATTGGATTGAAAGAGGTTGCCCAGAATATAACAGAGGACGGAATTAAGCGTGCGGTGAATTTGGCGTACGAAACGTTGTGCAAAGCGGGTAATAAAAGGCCACATGTTGCTGTGGCTGCACTCAATCCACATGCCGGTGACAATGGTAAATTTGGGCGAGAAGAAATTGATTTGATTGAACCAGTGATTGAGTCATTCAAGCTCAAACAGATGAACGTGTCTGGGCCTTGGCCATCTGACACAGTTTTTTTGAAGGCGCAACGCGGAGAAGTTGATGCAGTAGTAACCATGTATCACGATCAGGGCCAGATTGCGATCAAGTTGTTAGGGTTTGACAGAGGTGTAACTGTCGCCGGAGGTCTGCCAATCCCGATAGCAACTCCAGCGCACGGTACAGCTTTTGATATCGCTGGAAAGGGCATTGCCAACGCCGGTGCAATCCAAAAAGCACTTGAGCTTCTAATTCGCATGGCTACCAATCAAAATTTCAACAATCATGGTCAAGTCTCATGACACGCTTAGTATTCACACCTCATGGAAAGCATCTAATCGCGGGCAATTGGGTCCAAGGATCGAAGAGTTTTCAATCAAGCCCCGCTCATGGTGATGTTCACACATTTTCTGTTGGAACGCCAGAATTAGTCAATTCTGCAGTTCAGGCTGCGGAAGAAGCATTCTGGAGCTTTGGCTATAGCTCAGCTGAAGAACGTGCGACTTTCTTGAATGTTATTGCAGATGAGATTGATGCTCGCGGAGCTGAAATAACAGAGATCGGAACATCAGAAACAGGCTTGCCAGAAGCTCGACTTGAAGGTGAACGAGGTCGGACAACAGGTCAACTTAGACTATTTGCGCAACACATTTTGGAAGGCACATATTTGGATAAGCGGCATGATGATGCGTTGCCAGATCGTGCACCACTACCGCGTCCAGATATTAAAATGGTCCAACGCCCAATTGGACCCGTTGCAGTGTTTGGAGCTTCTAATTTTCCCCTTGCGTTCTCAACTGCTGGTGGGGATACCGCAGCGGCCTTTGCCGCAGGCTGTCCTGTAGTAGTTAAAGGGCATTCAGCGCATCCTGGCAAAGGTGAAATTGTTGCTGAAGCTATACACGCAGCAATTAATAAATGTGGTGTACACGCTGGTGTGTTTAGTTTGATCCA
>CALDGA010000150.1 GCA_937942085.1 uncultured Flavobacteriales bacterium | reverse complement strand
CTTAACAAACGAATGCGAACACGGCCTGTAATGCGCTTCTGTAATTTGCGTACCGTTGCTGCGGTGTTGGATGATGTCGAATATACAACGGTAAAGGCGGTTCTTGCAACGGCTGCACAATACTCCGAACGCGTTAAAGATATGTTGCACTTTTTGAGCCTTCCCTGTGATGAGCAAGGCTCTACAGGCGGATTAGATTTTGGTCATCCATCTACGCGCGCCTTTATTCAATCACTTCCGATAAGCGAGTCCGTTAAACAAAAACTCTTAGCCCTCGGAGAGCAACGATGTAGTAGAGCGGAAGAACTCGGGCTTGGAACCATCACCGAAGGCCATGTTCAATCGGCTCGCAAAATGCTTCAAGAGGAGAAATAGACATGGCGCTTCCATACGTGATAAAAATACGCTCGTTAACAGAAATACTCAACAATGGAAACCCGTTTGTTAGCGCGCAACCTGTAGGACACGGCACACGTTATGAAACGTCTCATAGCTTTGACAATACAGACGGTCGATATACGAGACTGCATATTTGGGCATCTTGGAGTTATACAGCGGCCCCAATCGCAAACAGAACCGTTGAGGTGTATTTGTTGCGTAGCTTCGACGGCGTTAACTTCGAGAGCTTAACCGGTGACGATCCCGTATGGCCAATCGCAAGCTTTTCGCCTCCCGCAACCACAGCGTCAAGAAAGCTGCTCTTAGTATCCGGAGTCGATCTACAAGCGGCGAAATACAAAATAGGTATTCGAAACGTCGACACCGGGCAGACAATCACGATTACGATTCGCCTCTATGTCGATGACTATACAATCGAGGAATGATCCGGCTCCTCGAGCAGTAGCGCATCTAGCTCATGGGCTGAGGTGTTGCCAAGCCGAGCCGAAACAGCCCAGCAATTTTTTAGCCGTCTGCATGTGATGATTCAGGCAAGCGATGCGGCGCAGGAAAATTGGCCCCGCAGCGGCCTAGAGGCGATGGCTACTGGAGTGCCGATTGTAGCGCATAACAAGTGGGGATGGCGGGAAATGATCATCCACGGCCAAACCGGTTTTTTGGCCGACACCGAAGACGAAATGGCTTATTACGCGGCAAAACTGGCATACGAAGAGGGCCTTCGGCAGTTTATGGTCCGGGCTGCCCGCAAACACCTGGAAGAAAACCTAGCTTCACCGGAGCGGATTTGGGCCGCCTGGCAAAAAGTTTTCCAAACTGTCAAATAACTAGTACCACACATGTGCGAGGCAGCTCGATTGGTCATTTAGCATCAGGATATATGGGATGCTATATCCGGTAATGAAAGAAAGGTTGCCCGGCTTTCGCGTTAATCCGAATAGCCCTCTCTATCGTGGGCTTGTGCTTGCGCCGTTTGATCCAGCTATAGGTCGTTATGCACAGGATATTCCATTTACGCTTCGCCCTCTTGGATGGAAAGACGTTTACAATCTAGATCAGCCGGGACCTAGAAACATCGCCGTGTGGCATTCGTTGTTCCGTCGCCATTGTGCGTGGGGCAACGGACTATTAGAGCTGCCAACGTATTCGATACTTCAACCTACAGGCGATTTTACATTTTCGGTCTATTGTCGAGGCTATCCGGATCACGATTGTTTTCAAACATTTTATCGCATTTTGAACGGCTCGCAGACTAAATTGCACTTTGGTGTTCATAGCTGGTGGCCTTTTTTTACGCTAAATGGTGTCACCATCAACGTTTATTCGAGTCATTACGCTGTCGTAGTGCGATATTTAGCAAGTACAAACACGTTGCAGATGTTCGGTAACGGGTTTTTGTATTCCTCTACGACAGTGTCCTTGCCGGATTGGGCAAGCAACGATCGAATCGTGGCATGGTACCAAAGGGAGCCGGGTTATATAGCGGATGTTATGTACTGGAGGCGAGCATTATCCGAGAACGAGATTATTGCAATCTCGGATGTTAATAATATTGATTATCGCTTAGGCCGTAACAGCCCGCCGCTTTTGTTGCCTCCGCAGCGTAAGCTTTGGCCGGTTGTTATTATTACAACGCCACAAGCAGTCCCCGAAGGCTATGGTTCTGCCATCGGCATCGGACGAACGCAGGCTAAAGGCTATGTATTACGTAAAGGTGTCGGGTTTGCACGAGCGATCGGCCAAGCATTTGCCAAAGGTCATAGCACCGCATACGGAAGTGCTCAGGTACAGGCTATAGGCCAAACCCAAGCACAAGGCTATACCGCTGCATACGGAAGTGCTCAGGTACAAGCTACCAGCCAAACCCAAGCACAAGGCTATAGCGCCACATACGGAAGTGCTCAGGTACAGGCTATAGGCCAAACCCAAGCACAAGGCTATAGCGCCACATACGGAAGTGCTCAGGTACAGGCTATAGGCCAAACCAAAGCACAAGGCTATAGCACCACATACGGAAGCGCTCAGGTACAGGCTATAGGCCAAACCAAAGCACAAGGCTATACCGCTGCATACGGAAGCGCTCAGGTACAAGCTACCGGTCAAACCCAAGCACAAGGGTTTGTCGTTCCATCGGGTAGCGCGCAAGCGCAGACCGTTGGTCAGCTTGCTGCAGTTGGCTATCGGATTGCAAGCGGGTATAGTCAGGTCCGAGCATTTGCAGCAGTTGCGGCTACCGGCTATATTCTTCCTAGGGGGAGCTGTTTAGCACAAGCTATTGGTACGACAAGAGGTCGTGGATATATACAACCTGTGGGGTACGCGGCTGCGACTGCAATAGGGAAAACGAGGAGTTTGGCGTTTTGTTCTCTACCCGATGCTGTAATTTGGTTTGCAGCTCCGCGAAGTTTTGTATGGTCGGCTGTGCCGAGACGGTTCGTTTGGTCAGCAGACCGACGGAACTTTGTTTAGTACGGCTCGAAATATTCTAGCAGATCGTGAGACATTCGAATGGCTGCTGGAAGCAAAAATCCGGTTGTAATTGCGACGCCCTGTTTTAAACAACCAACAGAATCGGTGCTTTTTGCATTTGATTTTAGCGAGTTGCTAAAGCCTAATAATGACGTGATTACCGAAATTTTAGCCGTAGTAGCGACGCCGGATGATTTAACATTAGGGGATCCAGTTCTAGAGAGCCCACGGGTTTATGTCCGTATTTCGGGGGGCAGGCATAAGCAGAAATACTATGTGGAATGTAGAGTTCGTACGGTATTGAATAATATTTACGAGATTGACGGACCTTTACAGATATGGGACGCTAAACGCACCTAAATTGTAATGAGGAGAAAACGATGGGCGCTTTTACTACAACAGCTAAAAATGCGATGCTGAATGCGCTAACGGTAAATCGCATTCAGCTTCATTCGGGAAATCCCGGACCTAATGGAGATCAAAATGTTATTTCTGGTACGATGAAGCCGGCAACGTTTGGCGCAGCATCCGGAGGGGTTCGCCAATTAACGGAGGATGTTAACTATACGGGGCTTACGCCAAATCAGGAAATTACCTATCTTACCGCCTGGGACTATAATAACGGCAACCCCATCTACCAGTGGTCGTCTGCCATTAGCGGGGATACGCGCGCAAACGCTAGCGGTGAGTACAAAATTAGAGCCGGCGATACCAAGATGGAACTGGTTGATTCGACGTAGTCGACCATACCCCTCGTACGGAGGGTCTGCCAATTAGAATTTAAATTCTAAAATTTGGTAGATTCTAAGGATTTGCCGTTAATCATGGAATGGAAACGTTTATTGTATTTTCATTGAGGTGATCAGATAATGTAGTTGATGAAGGGTAAGCATGCCGTTCCTCCTGTCCTTCTGATAAAGGACCCACTAAACATGACAACCAGTCTTATTCAGAAAGTTGAAGAAATCATCAACGACGTTAATCGTTCAAAACACGAGCGTTACATTAAAGCGGCGGCGGATGTCGAAAATCTACGCGGCGAGAAAAGCAGACACCCCACTGCAGAGGCGGATGATTCCACCGTAACGCCCGAGACCGGCGAGCAAGAGGAATTTCTTTCCGAATATATGCAAGAAAACGTGCCTGGCTCGCCAGATACACATGACGAATTGGAGTCGAATGCGGATCTTCCGCCGATCGAGGAAGGACTGACCGGTTTGGATCCTGCGGTAGCGGGTTCGGAAGCGCCCTTTGAGGTGGACTATAGTCCTGAGGATGATACAGAACATCCTGCCGATGCGTCAAAACAGGCCTTTATTCGGCGCGTAAAGCGGGCTTCGCTTTCGCAATTGTTTAAAGAAGCAGCCGCCCTTGTTCGACATCTTGAATGGGAAACCAGCCGATGGCCCGCTGCTGAATCGCAGCTTCTTCATGCGATAAAGTCTGCTGCCGAAGAGACGGCAGATATGGTTGCCGGCGCTGAAGCAGCAGATGCGCAGCAGCAGCAAGAACCTGCTTCACCGGAAGAAGCCGAACTGCGCCGAAATGTTCAAGAGCTTGCCCAGCTATTGCAAGGCTTATCGCCCGAGGAGGCGGCACAAGTCGTAGCGCAGGCCGTTGCTGAATTCTTGCAAGAGCATCCCGATCGGTTAACTGAACTGTTGGCCGTGTTGGACGAGCAAGGAGTTGCTATTGCGCAGAAGCAGGCGGCGGCGGAAGCTGCTACGGCGGCAGAAAGCATGCAAGAACTTGCGGATATCTTGAAGGATTGTTCTCCCGAAGAAGCCGGGCAGGTTTTGGCGGAGGCCGTTGAAGAGTTCTTGGAAGAAAATCCCGACAAGATTGAGGCCTTTGTCGCTGCGTTGGATGCTAATGTGGAACACTTCCGAGAAAAACTTCAAGAACTGCTTGGTTTGCTGGAAGGCCTGTCGCCGGAAGAGTCGGGTGAAGTTGTTGCTGAAGCGGTCGCACAAGTGTTGGAAGAAAATCCTAAAGAACTTCACGATTTGGTATCAGGCCTGGAAGAGCAAGCGCCTGTAGTAGGCCCCGAAGCAAGCCCCGAGGAAATTGAAAAGCTTCAAGAGCTTGCCGGCATGCTTGAGGGTCTATCGCCCGACGAAGCGGGTCAGGTTATTGCCGATGCGATGGAAGACTTTTTGAAGGACCACCCCGAAGAGCTCCAACAACTCGAAGAAGGATTGGCCGCTCAGGGGATTGACGTTAAAAAAAAAGTAGCTGAAGCAGCGGCTGTAGAAGGTCAACCCGAAGAGGCCGATCCACTGGCCGCACTTACGAAGTTGCCGGCGGATAAAGCCGCACGAGTTGTTGGACAGGCCGTAAGCGAATTTTTAGAAGAAAATCCTGATAAAGCCGAGGAGCTCGAAGCCGTTATTACCCAGCAGCTAACCGGTGGAGGTGAAACGGAAGAAGAGGAGGAGGAAAAGTCCAAAGACAAAAAGATTGATCAAGTTGCCGAGGATCTTTTGCAAGCCCTTTCGGGTTCGCCTGCTCCGGAAGAAACGAAGAAGGAAGGACATGTGCCGCTCGTTGTTAAACGAGCTAGCAATGACGTGTTAGCGGATGAAACCATTAGCGCACTTATCGAGCTGGGTCGGACGGAAGATGACCTGATGACTGCTGGCCGCTTGGGTCGTAAGCTAGCAAACGCCTTACGCCGACATCGAGCGTCTGGCAAATATAAATTGGTCGAAGCCAGCGTCGGTTCTGAACGGCGGAAGATTCGCGATTACATGAAAGAATATCTTTCCGAACTGTTCCGTGTTAGCAATTGAGGAGTTTTTCAAATATGTTAACAAACGCCCAAAAATTAGGCATTATCCTCCACGAGATTCAATCTCGTGTTTCGAGGACGATGAGCAAACAAGCTTCTGCGGAAAAGAAGCTTCCGCAGGTGCTGCAGACGCTTGTGGTGCACGGGCGTATTACGCCAGAGCAAAAACAAGCGGCTGCCGCGCTGCTGCGTGATCCAGATACAATGTATGACTTTGTCATGGCGCTTGCACGACATCAATCGCCTGTCGACGTTAAAGGGACACTGGGCGTGGCCGTTCCCAACGTCAAACAGGCGTCAAAGCAGGTCGTGGGCGCTCCGACAATTGATTGGGATGAACGAGATGGAGGACAATTCCGTAATCGTATTTTAGCTATTCGTGGTTAGCCTTTAGCCAACTAGGAGATAAAAATGACGACTGTCGTACAAACCTATGATCATGAACTGCAGCCGATTAAAGGCTGGTATCCGTTCGTCTCGTTGGATAAAACCGCTCCGCTCGATGAAGAATATCTCGCGACATTGACCGCATGGCCTAAAGGGCGAGTCGGTTATATCCACACGAACGGCAAGTTTCGTCTGGCAGATGGCCAGAACCTGACCACCCAGATGCCGTACTACTTGTGGCATGGTGGATCGGACCTGGATACGATTTCGAAAGGCGTTGGGGTAGACGGTCGGCTGGAATGGGCCAATGCGCTTCCGGCCGGTGTTATCACCGGGCTTCCAGCTACCGGCGCTTATGAAATTCAAACTACAGAATTCGATACAAGCGCAACCTACCCGCCTAACACGTTCTTGACTGCCGGTGTGGATGCTGATAACGTGCCGGGATTGCTAAAACCTATTTCCGGCAGCGTTTCCACCAACTGGGTATGCGGTATCGCTTCGTTGCACTGCAATGAACGGTGGGATCAAGTCACCCAACCGACCAGTGCAAAAGGCGTTAACGCCCATGGAAAAGCGGTGCTTACTCTGCATACGTACTTCTTGCCTAAACTGTCTTAGTACGTCTTAACTCCGTTTATGAAGGAGATAACATACAATGTTTGCTCAAAGTGATCCGGTACGTAAACATCGAGAGCTCAACGCAGCGCTGTTTGATCTGCTGGAAAGCACCAACCCTATGGAAAAACAGGCTGCCGTTGATGAATTGAATAATTTCATTCGCGTGCAAGTCCGCGAAGACGGTATTCATCGTCGCTACCAGCCGTTTCCTAAAGTCAGCAGCGAAGATTTGACGCCGCAGCTTACCGAAACCAACGCGATTGTGTGCTTTAAGGAACCTCGAAGCCCGGCTGCTGTTTCGATTCCTTACAATACAGACCCAATCGGTTGGTTCATTACGGGACCTCGGTTCCTGCTTACCTTCCAACGGATTGCTACACCTGCCTTCATGAAGGATATTTCGCTGTTGCGAACCTACCCGTATGATATTCGGCAGGTGATTAGCGACAATTCGCTGCGGGATCTGCTGGCTGTTGAGGACTCGCGATTCTTTGCGGCTATTCACTCGTTCTTAGGTGAGCCGAATGCGCCCTCGCCCGCAACAGGCGAAGTCCAGTATATTACGGTTTCCGGCGGTGTAACGCGTGATAGCTTGAAAATTGCGTTGCAACTGCTGCCTAGCTTGTCCGGGCATTTTGAAACGCAGACCATCATCGTCAACAACGTTACCCACAAGGAAATTTTGGCTTGGACCCATAACGAATACGGTGGACCGAATAGCCAGGAGATGCTGGAAACCGGAACGATCAAAGATAACCTGTTTGGGCGTAACTGGATTGTAACCATTAAACGGCATCTGGTGCCGGATAACACGATGTATCTGTTGGCCGATCCCCGAGCCGTTAGCGTGGCTGCTGTGCTGCAAGATACGACCATGTACGTGAAAACGGAAGCCTGGAAAGTAATGTGGTTTGTGTGGGAAGAAATTGGCTCGGTTGTTGCCAACGCTTCTGGCGTCGGTCGGGTCGACTTTACGTAATTTAGAATTTAAATTCTAAATAGTTAATCGTTAGGGTTAGCTCGCCCTTTCGTTTAGCCTTCGCTAAGCGAAAGGGGAGCTAACCCGTTTGGAGTTATACCAATGACGCTACAAGACGCGGTTGCTTACATCGATCAACGGATTGCGTTTCCGGCATTTTTTGATCGTTTGGCACAATACGGGATTGTTCCGCAGACACCAGCTGATGCGTGGCGCTTGTTAAAACGTGGTGTAGCACTTTATAACGCGGTATGTCGTGTTCCAGCCGCATATTACAAGCTACGCGCGACGTATCTGTCGAAAACAGCAAGCGCTAGTGAACTGAGGATCGATCGTTGGTTGCAGGAAGCGGCATCCCGTGTTCTTTACTACCTGCGGAAAGGGGTTTAGGTCATGCCGATTAAAACTACCATTACGAACCTATCGAATAAACCGATCTATTTTAGCTGGATTCCTCCGCACGGTCGCAAACTCGATGCCGCGGCGACCTATGAGGTGCCTGGCGATGTAATCGACTATCATCTTTTCCCAACACCGAACTATCGTGCCATTCAAGCGATCCTGCGCGCTACACAAGGCGAAAGCCCAGTTGCCTCCGTTGTAACAGAAAACGTCTAGTTTAGAATTTAAATTCTAATTTTGCGTAAAGCGAGGCGACGATGAACCTCTATCTTGTTACCTTTCCCGAAGGGCGGCCAGCACACACCATTTTGAAACATGGTGTTTTAGGAACTGTTGTTGGAACGGTTTTGCTGTTCAAGCCCGAAGCGTTGTTTGTATGGCGACCGCAACTCGGGTTCAAACTTGCCAGCTGGTTGAAGAACGCGCTCTCTGCGGTGCTTGTTTCCGTTGGGCCGCCATATAGTTCCCGACCGTTAGGCGAAGCGCAGCAGGGAAGCGTCCATCGACTTCGTAACGTAAAGACGAACGCGGTGCTTAACGTTAAGCTTCCCGTTCAGCTTGATGTGGGAAATAAGCTGAGGTATGAAGACGATGTATATGAAGTAGTCTCTGTCGACGACGATGTGTGCGATGTTAGCTGGGATTATGTAATCGTCCTTCCTACGTAGCGGTAATTGTCGATGGGAAATCCAGTCAAGCTGTTCGGCGATAAACTGTATATTCCAGTCGATGTCATTACGGCTGAGAACGTAGAAGTTACATTTAAAAACAACCGGAAAACAGTATGTAATGCGATACAGCTTCAAGGACAACGACCTTTTCAACGTGTTGTCGATCTTTCGACTGGTGATGCCATTGCAGTTACGGGTCCTTATAGCGGACAACTTTCCCTTGCTGGTGTTGTCGTTCCTGGCTTTGCTAATAGTAAACTGACAGACTTCCTCAACGAGTACATTGACTTTTGCGGAATGGGTAATGACGGAAACGCAATTACATTAAAATTCAAAAGCGCCTGTGATTCGAACAAATATGTTACGATTAAGGCAAAAGGCTGTCTGTTGATTGGCCATGGCGTGAATGTACAAGTTGGCGAAGGAATTAATGTTGTATCTTCCTTGGCGTTTTTTGTAAGCGGTGTTGAAATAGCCGAAACATAAGCTTGCTTTTTCGTATGCAACGAGCTGCGATGTGTTTGCGATCCGTTTAGTGGCGTTGATGTTTGGGTAACAACTCATTGGCAAAAGGGCCGTTATAGCGTTTTCGTTATAACGGCCCTTTGTGTGTTAGGGGCCGCCACATGAAGCCGAAAATTCTGGTATCCTCTAATAGCCTAAATCACGGCGGCGCCGCTATTTGGACATACGATATTATTGCCAATTCAAAACAATACTTTGACCATCTTGGTTTATGCGTTCCGACCAAACAGGTCGACCCAGATACCCTGCCTCGCTTTCGCACCTTGGGCGTTCCAATATTTATTGGCTCAGAAGGCATAGATAAACTAAAGCCGGATTTGATTTTAGCATGGGGAGCGGTTCAGTCGTTTGTGAATGTCAAAGCGCCCATTTTGTGGGTCCTTCATGGACGCAGTTGGGCATTGGTCAATCAGGCTCGTTCGATGATGGATCGAAAGGATTTTTTTATCGGTGCTGTCTCCGATGCGTGTCTTGCCGTTTTGCCCGAAGAGGTTTCCTCAAAGGTGCGAGTCATTGAAAACGGCATAGATTTCAAACGCTTAGAACCGTTACAGTCGCGACAGGAAGTTCGAAAGAAATATCTCCTCGAGGATAAGTTTGTAGTTGGTTATATCGGAAGGATTGTGGCCGAAAAAAATTTGATGATGCTCGTCAATGCAATCAAACTCCTGGATGAGCGATTTTACGGTTTCTTTGTCGGCAAAGGCAGCCAACCATATGTAGATCAGCTAAAGCAGCACTTAGGCAATCGTGGATTAATAATAGGCGAAGTCAGCGATGTAGGCACTTATTTTCGTGCGCTTGATTGCCATGTGCTGCCAAGCTTAAACGAAGCTTTTAGTTTGGCTTCGCTTGAGGCGATGTATTGCAAGGTTCCCTGCATCCAAACCGAAGTAGGCGGTATGCCGTCGTTGCGAAAAAAATTTGGTCCATTTTGGATAAGTTTGGGTCTAAATCCAACCATTCGACGTATTGCGGCGGCAATTGAATCAGTTGCCAATATGGACCAAATCCAGCTCCAGCAACAAATCGAGAAGGCCTATGAGATTGTAAAAACACACTATAACGTCGAACGTATGGTAAAACAGTGGGCACAGTATATCTACGAGATACTTGAACGTCCATGGCCCAATGAAACCACGAGCGTTGGTAGTAACGCCTAGCGTTGGCTGTGGCGGTGCGGAACAATGGATATTGGACCTTGTGCGCTTTACGCGCTCCTGGATTGAGTGGTTGCCTGTTTGTTGCGTAGGACGTCTGCCGCCGCAGAATAAATTAGCCGACTTTATGGATGCAGGCGTTACCGTAATGATAGGAATAGACGGATTGCCAAAACTTTTGGCACAAAATCCAGACGTTATCGTAACGTGGGGCGGGGCAGCAGATTGGATGTCGAACGTAGCGCTACGCGCTCCGGTTATCTGGAGTTCGAGAACTGTATCACCCGCGGAACGTTCTAATTATTTAGCCCTACGACAATTCAAACCTATTTATACTGCCGTATCTCGTAGCTGCATGCAACAGTTTCTGCCCGAGGATATTCCAAACGTAACGGTTATTCATAACGGCATCGATTGCAATCGCCTTGGGATTACGGTTCCACGATCCGAGCTGAGGGCCAGTTACGGGATTCGTGATGATAAGTTCGTGGTTGGTTATTTAGGACGCTTGGATCCGGAAAAACGACCCGATCTTCTTGCTCATGCTTTAACACTGCTGCCAGAAAATTTTGTAGGGTTTTTTGTTGGCAATAGCAAAGATTTTGATAAGGATGTCGCTCGACTAATGGGTATCGCCGGCGATAGGCTGACGATAGCCCCATGGACAAGACAGCCTGGAAATTACTTAAACGCGTTTGATTGCTATGTTTCCGTAAGCATCGCTGAAGGGATGTCACGAGCGGTACTGGAGGCAATGTATTGTAAGGTTCCATGTATATTAACGTCGTTGGGCTATTTAGACGAGATCAAAGAGATTGCTGGCCAATTTTGGGTTGAACTGGGCTTATATCCTACCCCGACTCGTATTGCGCAGGCGATCTTGACGGTAGCCGAGATGCCCAAAAACGAACTCGAAACACAAACGCAATATGGCCATCGT